>JABMNK010000128.1 GCA_013204595.1 Flammeovirgaceae bacterium | reverse complement strand
CATTAGCAAAGTAGCTTAACTGACTCTCCGGAAATCGTAGACAAGTCCACTATGTAGAATAGCACTAAAAGGAATATGCTTAAAATCAAGATGACAAACACCAAGGGTATTACCACCCAATTGGTTATAAGGAAATAGGAAGGAATTTGATGAAAGTAATAAATAGTCAGAGGAAGTGTTGATAATTGTGCCGCCACCGAAGTACAAGTTAGCGACCAAAAATAGTTCAATGATCAATTTTTCAGCTTGATTTTATTGTAAAAAATAGGATGAAAAATTACAATCCCTGTAACCGCTACAAAAGAAAGTTGGAAGCTGATAGAATAAACCAAATGAGGTTCACTTAATAATAATAAAAAGGCAGTCAAGGCTATTGTATTATAAATATTGGATTTTCTATGGCCTATCTCTCGTAGGGCAAAAATTGAAAACATGGTAGCTGCTCTTGTGAAAGACCTGCGACCATAGCATACAGCCAAAGACCCATTAACAGAATGATTGCGTAGATCAAGAAGCCATAAGGAATTTCATGGAGCCACCGAAACAAAAAGTGGAGAAGTAGAAAAACAATGCCAATATGCAGTCCTGAAACAGCAAGTACATTTATTGCTCCGGAGGCAGCATAAGCGTCTGTTAATTCTGGCGTTAAATCATCCTTTTTGCCTAATAATAAAGCCATCAACACCGCCCTTTCACGATCATCTAGTAAAGTATTTTGAATGATTTCTTGGGCCTTATTTCGAATAATGAAAGCACCATATCTGAAATAAGATCCCATATTTACCCCTGTTGGATAAACCAAAGAGTCGGCTACAAATGATTGATGATAAACATGCTGTCTCGAAAAATAAAGTTGGTAATCAAATGTTTCAGGGTTCTTAGGGGCCGTTATAGGATTTAAATCACCGATAACATATAGATAGTCGCCATATTCACTTTTATCAATATTGAGATTGTTATAAACGTAAAGCAATATGCGACCATTTACCTTTTGTTTAGAATGATTCAACATAAGACTATCCAGCTCAAGAACATACCTGACTCGATTTTCACGTTCGACGGGGTCATCTGCTATCCAACCCGAAAAGGCAGTTACTTCATCAAGGTATTGGTTGATGTGAGTAGCATCGAAACGATCATCATCACTTTGGGCCAACAGATAGCCAATAATGGAAACCATTACTAAACCAAATATCCCAATCATGAGATTATGACCCTTATAATAAACTAAGATCACAGATAAGGAGAAAATAAGTACTAAGGACCATTTCAAGAAAAGTAGGTTTAATGAAAGTCCTAAGTGATACCCAAATATCCCAATGAGTAAAAAGATTAGATAGCGTAGAAATGGAAAATAATCCCACGAAAACATTTAATAATACCGTTATTAACTATATTATTAAATATAAAGAATTATCAACAGAAAATATTTATTTATTTAAAATATTCCGTCCAACATGAATTAGAGATGCGGCTTAATACCCCCTTTGCTCATCCATATTTGTACATGGCTTGGTGAAGAATACCCGCTTCTTCGAAAACAGGATCAATTGCCACGAACCCCTGCTTTTCATAAAGGCCTTTGGCTTCTATTTGAGCATGCAAATAAAGGTAAGCGCCATTACCTAGAATTGATTTCACATTGTTCAAGACCTTTTCCAGTAAATCCGTTCCCACTCCGCATCCTCGGAATTGTTTTAAAACAGCAAATCGCTCTAATTTCACTCCTTTTTCAGTTTCTCTCCAGCGGCAAGCGCCAATAGCCCTCCCCTCATGAAGTGCTAAGAAATGATGGGCAGTGGTCTCATGAGCATCACGTTCAATGTGCTTTGGTACGGATTGGCTAATGACAAAGACCTCGTTTCGTACTTCAAAAGCCAATAATAGCGTAAATTTCGAGTTGACCTTAATTACACTATGCCCCATGATATTTGGTATATGCCTTGATAATACTTTTAACCAAGCGATGTCTCATCACATCTTGTTCATCTAAATAAACAAATCCAATATTTTTTGTGTCTTTTAATACCTCCAAAACCTCAATTAATCCAGATTTATGACGCAGAGGTAAGTCAATTTGCGACTTATCCCCTGTAACTATTACCTTAGAATTGGGACCCATTCTTGTTAAGAACATCTTGATTTGCATAGGTGTTGTATTCTGTGCCTCATCCAGTAAAACGAATGCATTATTGAGTGTTCTTCCTCTCATATAAGCAAGAGGTGCGATCTCAATAGTATTATTTTCTTGATAATCTTTTAACTTCTCAGGGGTCAACATATCACTGAGTGCATCAACTATCGGCCTTAAATAAGGATCGATTTTATCCTTCAAATTCCCAGGAAGAAATCCTAAACTCTCGCCAGCCTCAACTGCCGGTCGCGTTATGATGATTTTTTTTACGTCTTTATTTTTCAGCGCTCTTACCACCAAAGCCACAGAAATATAGGTCTTACCTGTTCCTGCCGGTCCTAATGCAAAAACGAGATCATTTTTGGCTACTGCTTTTACCAACTCTTTCTGATTAAACGTTTTGGCAATTATTTTAGCTCCTCTAGATCCATAAACAAGGATATCTTTAGCATCATCATCTTCAACTGGCAGATGATGATCCGTACTCAGGTATGATCTTACATTGTCACTTGTGAGCTTTCCAAATTTATGGTAATGAAACATTAATGAATTTAGAATTTCATTAATTTTGATGATTTGAGGTGCAGAGCCATGAATACTGATTTCATTGCCTCTAGAGACTATTTTAACCTCAGGAAAGGCCGAAATAATTTCGTTTATATTGATGTTTTCTATTCCAAGAAAATCAACAAGGGGAATGTTTTCTAGAGTAATTATTTTTTCAAGCAAGCGATATAGATATTTAGAATTGTCTTTGCCTATTTTTACATTTTGATCTTGAAGACAAAATAAATCAAATATTCTTATCCAACATGGGACTAATCACTTTTATGTCAGATTATGGATCTGAGGATCACTATGTTCCTCTGGTTAAAGCTGCGATTTTGAGTATTGATCCAAGATTAACGATAGTCGACATAAGTCATCAAATCAAATTATCAGATATTGCCCATGGCGGATACGTTTTAGGTAATTCATTTAAGAAATTTCCTATTGGCACCGTACATCTAATTGCGATAGACTCCTCTAATCGCAAGGCGAACCGATTAATCGCTAGTCTCATTGAAGGACATTATTTTATCAGTCAAGATACAGGCATATTCAGTATCATCAGCGATGAGAAGCCTAAAGAGGTAGTTGTCCTACATGGTGTTAATGTCAAGCCTATGAATATGGCACAAATAGCACCCGTTATCGTTTCATTGACCTCAGGAACGCCTCTTCAAAATATAGGTATTCCAATAGATAATTATCTAACATTGATGAAAAGGAATCCAAAAATCACTAAAAGAGAAATCGTTGGAAACATTGTTCGGATTGATCATTATGGCAATTTGATAACTAATATCAATAAAAAAGATTATTTAGAAATTCAACGGCTCAACGAAAATTCGCCGATAACCATTCAAGTAGGACGAGAAATTTTCAGTCAATTACATGATAATTATGATGACGCGGATCCCGGAGAGTGTTTTGTGTTTTTTAATTCAGATCAAGTCATTCAAATCGGGATCAACATGGGAAATGCTTCTCAGCTATTGGGTCTTCGCTTAGATGCACCAATATATATCAACTTTCAAGGTTAATTATGCTTCTTCGCATTGTTCGAATGGAATTTAAAGAGCCGCACACAAAAGAATTCTTAGCGCTCTTCAAAAAAGCAGCCCCCGTGATCTCTTCATTTGAAGGTTGTTTGAAGGTTAATGTTTTTCGAGATGCTGAGCAAATCAATGTCGTTTACACCAATAGTCACTGGCAATCTGTCGAAGATTTAGAAAAATATCGTAACTCTATATTTTTTCAAACTACATGGGAAAAAGCAAAAAAACTATTTTCAGGAAAACCAATTGCCTACTCATTGGTAACAGTCAAAGAGATTACAGATGAATTAATGAATACTACACCTTGATGTAAAAAACTTTAAGTCACTACCCCATTCTCAGAAAATAAGATCGCAATATTCCGTGTTTTGGGAAAGTGCGCCAATATAATAATCAGTATTGAAACCATGGGCACCGAAAGTATCATCCCTAAGATGCCCCAAATGGATCCCCAAAATGAAAGGCTAATAATGACGATCAAAGGACTCATATTTAAGGTTTTGCCCATTAATTTGGGCTCGACAAGATTCCCAACTAACAATTGAACCATGAAAACAGAACAGAATGTCCATAAAAAAGGTCCTACTTCCCCAAACTGAAAAACCGCAAAGAAGGAGGGAAAAAGTGTCGCAACCAACGAACCCACAAAGGGAATGAAATTTAAGATAAAAATTAAAAATGCCCACAAAATCGCAAAATCAACGCCAATGAATATCATAATAAAATAACTCAAAACGGCTGTCAATAGACTCATCACTACCTTGACGCCCATATAGAGATTAACAGAATGACTAATCTTATTGATCATCGCTAACCAAGTATTTGCATTTAGTCCATTTTCTTTTATTTTCTGTAATTTCAATGGGATCAACTTCTCCTCCATCAATAAAAAAATAAGATAGATCAACACCATTGTTCCATCACTCAATAAATTACTAATTCCACTCAAAAACATTTTCGCGAAATTGTTTAGATCTAGCGTTAGTAATTTTTGACGTAAATATTCGTCTATATCTGATATTCCAGTTAATGCAGTAACATTAGATAATAGGTTTTCGAAATTTTGATTGTACTTAGGTGCTGAATCAATAATATCATTGATATTAACTTGAATAATAATAAAAATTATAAAAATAATTCCAAATGTAATTGCAATTGATAACAGGCCTGATAACCAAGTCGGCAACCTTTTTTTATAAATTGATAAACCGTTCAGGCCTTCTCTAGTAATCCGTATAAGATACCAAACAATCAATGCCAAAATAAATGGCTGAATGAGGCTTTTAAAATAAATAAGAAATAATATGACCAAACCAGTCAGAATCACTGGATAAGCGTATTTACCGCTATTTTTTACTTCAAATCGCTCCATTTGATCAATCTAATTAAAAATTATTTATTATAGAAACGATAGGCCCAAATGGGAAAAATAAAGACCACTAAGTGAGGCTGTTGAGCCTCCTATTTATAAAGATAATAAAAAGATTATAGTACCAAAGGAGGGAATCGAACCCTCACTCTCGAAAGAACACGATTTTGAGTCGTGCGCGTCTACCAGTTCCGCCACTTTGGCATTTTGTGGAAGCAAAAATATCTAAAAGAACCATGATCGCAAACTATTAACCGCTTTACTTCTAAGGCTAAAAAAATAGTTTTAAGTTATGCTTCCTTGTGAGCTATAAAACCTTGATTGAATAATACTAAATTTTGAAAATTTAACTTAAAAACAACGACTTTAAAATAATACATCGAAAGAGTATTTATCTTAACTGTTATTTTAATAATATTTAAGCATTGTTTGAAGCTCTTTTAATGCTCCCAATTAAAATCATGTATTTTAATGAGAAACTGCTCAATTAGCGCAATTGCCCCGACGACATCCTCTTTGTTCACCATTTCTATCACTTGATGTAAGTGACGTGTAGGAATCGAAACTGCTCCCGCAATCGCACCATGTTGACCTGTCCTCTGAATACTCGCCGTATCGGTACCTCCTGCTGTGAGAAGCTCAGGCTGCCACTTGATCGAAGCACCATTGGCTGTTTCCTTTAAATACTTGACCATTCTTGGGTCACAAATCGTAGAAGCGTCCATTATTTTAATCGCTGGCCCTTTACCTAAGGAGGTAATCTTTTCATGAGCTTGAGCACCTGGGACATCAAAAGCAATAGTCGTGTCAACGGCCAACCCAAAATCCGGATTAATTTGATGTGCCGCTACTTGAGCACCCCTCAGCCCAACCTCTTCTTGGACAGTAAAAACGGCATAAACATCAACTGACGGATTTTTTAACTTTTTCAGTACTTCGATCAGCACATAAACAGAAATTCTATTGTCTAATGATTTGCAATTGATACAATTTCCCATTTCTATCAATTCTCGTTCTCTAGTGATAGGATCACCGACTGAAACCAGTGTTTTCACTTCATCTCCAGACCTACCTGTGTCTATAAAAAAACCCTCACTATTCACTACCTTTGTACGCTCGTCCGCCTTCATAAGATGTATTGGCTTAGAACCCATAACACCTATAATAGGCACTCTTCCATGAATAATCACCCGCTGAGCGGTTAAGGTCTTGGGATCAAACCCTCCTAGTGTATGAAATCGTATAAATCCATCATCATCTATGTGTGTGACGATGAAACCAATTTCATCCATATGAGCCGCTAGCATTACTTTTTTGGCGGGGCCAGATCCCTTTGCTCGCACTAAAGCGGTCAAATTCCCCATATTGTCTATGCTGATATCGTCGCAGTATGGCTTGACCTGATTATATATAAGTTGACGAATATCAGTTTCAAATCCAGAGACCCCTGCTGTCTCACAAAGTGATTTTAATAGATTGATGTTAATTTCCATAATTTGATAAATTCAAAAAGGCTTTATCCAAACATTCGTTTTTCAAAAGCCTTCAGAGTGCGCACGAGAGGACTCGAACCTCCACGGCCATAATTAGCCACTAGGCCCTCAACCTAGCACGTCTACCAGTTCCGCCACGTGCGCAGAACCGCTGCAAAAATAGATCGATTATTGTAAAATGAAAGATTCTTAAGAACTAATTAAGGGTAAAGCACAGAACATGACTCAACCTTTTTTAACTAGAACATTTACAGAAAATGTCTAAAAAGATCAATAAATAATTGACTCACATGAAAATTATAAAACAGGAACTCCATTTAGCCATTTTTTAAATGGTCTTACTCTAGCGGCACTGACCACTACATCAATCGGCAAGGTCGGAGAAGGCGATAATTCTATTCGAAGTTTTCTTTTTGAAAAAACAACTATCGACCTTATGGCCTCATGACTTACTAATATCTTCCGATTGACGCAAAAAAATGAAGCTGGATCTGATTTTTCTTCCAACTCGGAAATGGGCGAATTAATCAAGTGCTTTCTACCCTCATGACTGACTAGGCAAGTATATCTTTCATCCGCAAAGAAGTAGGCAATAGACGATATCGCAATAGATTCCATTCTATTACCTATTGTTATCAAAAATCTATTTTGAAACTTTGTCTCCTTCCGTGATAATAAGTTCATTACCAAATCAAAATCTTGATTATTTTTAATTTGATTTCGAAATTTAGAAATCGCCATTTCTAAATCTTCTTTTTGAACAGGCTTCAACAAATAATCAACACTGTTTTCTTTAAAAGCCCTAATGGCATAAGAATCAAAAGCAGTCGTTATAATGATCGGAATATTCTGTCCTATTTCCTTAAATATATCAAAACTTAAGCCGTCTCCTAATTCGACGTCAGAAATAATCAAATCACACTTGTGATTGCTTAACCAACTAATCGATTGTTCAACACTATCTAAAATAGCTAATACTTCAATATTTTCCTCAAGGGAATTAAGTACACTCACCAAATGTTTGGCTATGGCTGCTTCGTCGTCAATAACTACTACTCTCAACATATTGATTGGTTTTTAATAATGGAATTTTAGCAGAATAATGATCATTAATGATTTCAAACTCTGGACGTTTATCAACAGTGAATCAATATCTTTTAATTAAATTTTTTTGACCAAATCCGGTTGAGTTAACGAATTTCTTCGGCTGATAATTGTTGAGAACAACCAAATAATCTTCAATTACTTGAATCGAAATACGTAATGGTCGTTCCTTGGTAGAAACGTTATGTTTTATAGCATTTTCAACCAATAGCAGTAATGAGCTTTTCGGTATTTTATAGGATTCAAGATCTACTGCCATTAGATTATCTATAATAAGTGAATCTCCAAATCTCTCTTGCTGTATATAAATATAACGATCTATAAACTGCTTCTCTTCTAATAATGTAGACAAATAATTATTATTTTCTTTGAACGTGAAACGATACATATCCGCAAGATTTTTCACGAAGTTTAGTGCCGGAATATTGTCGCCAACCATTGCTGATATATTGTTGAAACAATTAAAAAGGAAATGTGGATTAACTTGACACTGCAAGAGATTTAGCTGTACTTCAAGATTCTCACGCGCCTGCTGCTCAGTAAGTGCCTTAAGCTTTTTGTTAGAAGTACTTAACTGATAAGTGTATAATGCGCGCTTAAGAGTGAGATTCATCTCAATGAACGACCAAGATTTATTTATGAAATAAAATATCTGTCCTTTACTAAGAGTATCTGCAACTGCTTCCATCGCGGCAAACCCTGTCACCAAAATCCAATAGCATCAGGTGCATATTCCATCTTCTTCTTCAAGAAAGACGTGTCTGATCCCTTAAGCTTATACTGATCTACAAGGATCACGGCTATGTCCTCATGATCTTTCAATAATCGTATTGCCTCCTCTTCAGATTGAGCTGTTAAGAGTTAATCAGTCTTACCAAAAGTTATTCTAAAATACTCCAATATGGAGCTATTATTAGCTAAGAAAAGAATCTTAGTACTATCAAGTTGATCAATTGCATCCATTCGGTCTAGTTATCATGATAATTGTTTTCTTGAAAATAAAAAAATAATGTTCAATTTTTAATAACTTATATACGACCTGATGACCATTGGTAACCCATAGGAAAAACAAATATTAAATACAACTGTTTAATTGATTAGCACCTATAATTTAAGTTTCAGATATAAAACCATCAAAATTGTTCATGAAAAGATCATAGGTTGATTCTAAATGGAATCAACCTATTGAGGCGGTGTATGATTAATATGGAGGACTGTTTTCGTTCGAGGAACTATCTATACCAAAATAAAGATCGAATTATCTCAAAGAAACTACATTATAAAGCGCTCTTCTTAAGCTGCTCATAATCCTCCAAAGTATCAAGGTCAGTTAGGAAATGTTTAGATAATGATTCAAAATACTTAACCTTTGCAGCATTGGCCTGTACGATAAATTTACATCCTTGAGTATCTGAATTCTTCAAAATCTGCTCGCGATAACATTCAGCAAAGATCACAGGATTCCCGATTTTTTGTCCCACTTTCGGAAGGGTTATGACCTGGTCATTCAGTTCTTGAGTAATATGGAATTGAGCTAATTGCTTGAATTCAATTTGATTAATCAAAAACATATCACCCAAACAAATCATGAATCCCTTTGTTTGATCAGAGGCTTCCTGTATCCCACATTGAATGGAAGAAGTTAAGCCACTTTCAAAATAAGGATTGAACAAGATATTTATTTCCTCTTTGAAAACATCCGCAATCTTTCGAATCTCTTTTTCATGATTTCCCACTACCAGTAGCACTTCTCTAAACCCAGCCGATACAATGTTCTTTATCGTATGATGCAATATTGGTGTGCCCTTCCAATCCAGCAATAATTTATTATTTCCTTGCATTCTTGAGCTCAGTCCAGCCGCCATTATCAATGCGGAAATATTCAAAGTCGAATCCATTTTAAAGTTGAAAATCGTCGTTATTGATGAATTGTAAAAAATATTTTCATCATTAAGATGCTCACAAATTTAAAATTGTTTAAGTTAATTTTGCTAACAAATTGGTACAATGGCAAATCAAATATTATTAACGGGTGGTACAGGCTTCATTGGATCCCATACCGCAGTAGAATTAATGTCTCAAGGCTATGAGGTAATCATCGTCGATGACCTATCAAACTCTGAACTAAAAACATTGAAGAGTATTGAACGGATAACTGGTAAAAAACCAAAATTCTATCAAGCAGATATTCGTCAATATGAGCTTATTAATGCGATATTTAAAGAAAATAAAATCACAGGCATCATTCATTTTGCTGCTAAAAAAGCTGTTGGCGAATCGGTTGAACAACCTGTCATGTATTATGACATCAACATCAACTCTATGATTAATCTATTGAAATTGATGGCGGCATATCAGGTTCAACCTATCGTGTTCTCATCAAGCTGTACTGTTTATGGACAGCCCAGTATATTACCCGTAACCGAGGCTACTCCTTTCCTCCCCGCTGAATCTCCTTACGGAAATACCAAGCAGATTGGCGAAACTATACTACGGGATAGCACCGCGGCCAACAAAAACATCAATGCCATCTCCCTTAGATATTTTAATCCTGTCGGTGCTCATGAATCCGGCCTTATTGGGGAATTACCCATTGGAGTGCCCGCCAATCTTATTCCATTCATCACTCAAACTGCAGCAGGTTTGCGACAAGAATTAAAGATTTTTGGTGGTGATTATAACACCCCAGATGGCACTGCCATAAGAGATTATATTCATGTGGTTGACCTGGCAAAAGCCCATGTAGTCGCCATAGATCGTATGCTAAATGCAAAACAAGCAAAACGGTATGAATTTTTCAATATTGGCACCGGCAAAGGCAGCTCGGTATTGGAAGTCATTCAATCTTTCGAAAAAATGACCAAGGTAAAAGTGCCTTACAGAATCGTGGACAGAAGACCAGGAGACATTGTGGAAATCTATGCTGATACAAGCCTCGCCAACCAGGTATTGGATTGGAAATCGCTCTTGAATTTAGATGAAATGATGCGGTCGGCCTGGCAATGGCAACTGAATTTGGGAAAATAGTTTGGTATCATCTTTGCATAACAAAAAATATTGTTAGAAACATTATGGAAAAACTAAAACTATCTTTTATTTCCGCATTGACTTTGTTGATTTTATTGGTCAGTTGCAAACAAGAAGATATTCCAACTATTGCAGTTGAAAATGAGGTGAACACTTTTATCTGGAGTGCCTTGAACTCTTGGTATTATTGGCAAAGTGACGTCTCGAATTTAAGAGATGATCGTTTTGACTCAAAAAATAAGCTCAATACATTTTTAAACGGCTATACAGATCCTAACTTGCTTTTTGAAGACTTAAAATATCCCGATGATAGATTCTCTTGGATCGTGGATGATTATCAAACGCTCGATCAATATTTCGCCGGTGTAACCACCTCTTTTGGTTTTAAGTATGGCCTTGTCCGCTGGAGTCAAGACAGTGTGCTCGGATACGTGAAATACGTCGTACCCGAATCGCCAGCTTCAGAAGTTGGCCTTAAACGCGGCGACCTTTTTTATGCCGTAAATGGTCAAAATATGATGTTAGATAACTATTCTGAACTACTTAAAGATCAGGAAGGCTATCAGTTAAGTTTGGCTAAAATCGAAAACAGTCTTCTGACCCCCACCGAGATCAGTGAGGCGTTTTTCGCAATAGAATTAACCGAAAATCCCATCTTACTTACCAAAATAATAGAAATAGAAGGTACCAAAATTGGCTATTTAATGTACAATGGGTTTAAACATACTTTTCATAAAGAGTTAAACGAAGCATTCGGAACACTAAAAGAAGCTGGAATAGACGAGTTAGTTTTGGATCTTCGCTACAACTCCGGTGGTTCTATTTATACTTCCATGCATTTGGCAAGTATGATTTATGGTGACGCCGATGCGAGTAATGTTTTTTGTAAAATCGTGTATAACGATGCCCATGGAGGCAATTCTCGAGCCCTCAATTTTGTAGATAACGTCGATGTGGTTAATTCAGAATTTGAAAGTCAATATACACTTCAACTAAATGAACTAGCAATTGATCGAATGTATGTACTGGTCAGCAGCCAAACGGCTTCGGCCAGTGAATTAATTATTGCTGGATTATTGCCTTATATGGAGGTTATTTTAATTGGCAATCAAACAGTTGGAAAAAATGAGGCTTCCAGAACCTTGTATGACTCCCCTTCCTCCGACTTTACTGATAACGAAAAAGATTTAAATCCAAATCATACTTGGGCTGTGCAGCCCATTATTAGCAAATTGGCAAATTCACAGGATTTTAGTGATTATTCAACGGGATTTATCCCTGACATTGAAGCGCGCGAATCGGATTATCTTGAGTTTATGAAACCATTGGGAGATGATAGTGAATTATTATTAAGTCTAGCGATTGATGAAATTACGGGCCGAAATGCTCTAGGTAGACAATCATTTAAGGACCCAAAAACAATCGTATCTGAATTAACGAATAAATTTGCCTTTGAAATGCACCTCAATGGGATTTATTAATCCACCCAAAATCCAAGCTTATCAAGTCCCGTTTTAATTTCAGGGGCTGACATGAACAAATCCCATATAAACCCTGTTCGGTAATTTTCAATCATGACAGGTATGGGTCCTTGGTCAATGGCCAAGTATCGAGGTAGTAACCAATCATACTCCAAACTAAACGCATCATAGGGTCCGTATCTTCCAATGAGCTTTTCTTGTGCTGGTTGATAAAGCCATTTGAGCATTTGGATGCTCTCTTGAGGTGTATACGGAATGGAGGACAGCGCAGCCGTCGGGGAAATAACCCCTACGTCATTGCCCGGTTTATGGCCGTCATACCCATTGATTGAGTAACTAGAAGTAAGTCCCCAGCAATCAGGTCCATACCCTTTAAACTTTTGAGCATTCTCAACCGAATAATCATAATGAATTTTAGCGTGATTTTGATTCAATGTCCAATAATCTCCATATTGATCATGCAACCCCTTGGGTTTTAAACCCATATAAGAATAATGGGACCAAAAAAGTGGCCCTACTGGATCATCGTTGGTTTCATAATGGTCTACAACCAAATCATAGCCCATGTATTTGTGATCACTTTTGATCTTTCCATTTCTTGCCCAACCCTTATGATAAACTGAGGGTTCAATTGCATGACTTGGCGAGGCAGCGGCCAAAACATACATAATCAAACATTCATTGTATCCTCCCACTGGGAAGTTCATCTCCCATTCAAAATTGGGTGACCAGTGCCAATAAAGTACTTTTTCTCCACCCTTTGTATGCCAATCAAACTCGATATCCTGCCATAATTGATCCGCCCTTTGGGCAATGATTTTTTCTCGATCATTGCCATTTTTAAAATATTGCCTTACCGTCAATAAGCCTTGAGCCAAAAATGAAGTTTCCACCAAATCGCCCCCATCATCTTTTTTGCTAAACGGTTTTGTTTTACCTGTATCCCCATACCACCAGTGTGGATAAACCCCATGGAAACGATCTGCTAATTCAAGGAAATTAAGTATTTTTTCAAATCGCTCGATTCCTTGGTCTTGAGTGATAAATCCTCTCTTAACACCTACTAAGATGGCCATTAAACCAAAACCTGAGCCACCAGACGTCACGACATTCTGATCGTTATCTGGATAAATTCCATCAAGATGAATTCTCTCACGAGCCATTCCTGAAAAGGGCTCTGCTCCTTCCCAGAAATACTGAAAAGTCTGATATTGAACCAAGGTTAACAGAGAATCATTGTCCAGAACGGAGGCCGCTGATGGTTGTGATTGTTGTTGACAACCTAGGAGCACTATCAGGGCTACTCCCCAAATTAAAAATAAAATTTTCAAGTTTTTATTCATAACTAATTTCAAGTTTATTTAACCCATTTTGAACCTCCGGAACGCTCATGAAAAGCTTCCAGAGCAGGCCCGTCCTATGGTTTTCTATCATCACAATAATAGGTCCCTGATCAATCGCCAACGTTGCATTGGTCCACCATCCTTCATTGACATTGTACGCGTCATAAAAACCATTTTCGCCATAGATTTTGTCGCCTAAGATATAATAAAAATACCTTAACGCCTTCATCGAGGCATCGGGTGTATAAGGCATAGATCCGAGCGCCGCCGTCGGAGAAATGGTCCCATTGTCATTGGTGGGCTCGTGCGCTCCATATCCACCCGGTTGGTCACTTGCTGTCAAACCCCATGCCATCCCATTGTAATTCACATTTCCTTTCGGATTTCTGAGACAATATTCATAATTTATTTGACTGTGGGCAACATTTTGGTCCCAATAATTCACATAAGCATCTTTAAGATTACGAGGATCTAGCCCTAAAAAACTATAGTGGGCAAAAAATAATGGTCCCCCATAGTCGTAACCAATGGGTAACGTAATCCCATAAAAAACTTTCCCGTTTTTCACCGCCCCATTGCGCATCCAACCTTCATGATACGCCGCTTTTTCAATGGTAAAAGTATTAGAAGCTGCAGCGAGGACGTAGGTGATCATCGCTTCATAATACCCTCTAAGAGGGAAATTCATTTCAAAATTATAGTTGGGAGACCAATGCCAAAATAGTACTTTTTGACCTCCATTGGTGTACCAATTCCATTCTACATCATTCCATAATACATTGATACGTTCAATGATTTCGAATTCTCTGAGATCTTCTGGTTGCATGTACTGTCTAAAGGTGATCAAACCCTGAAAAAGAAATGAGGTTTCTACCAAATCCCCTCCATTATCCTTTGAGCTGAAGGGTATTGCGTCCCCTGAAACATCATCGATCCAATGGGAAAAAACACCATGAAATCGATCTGCTTTTTCCAGAAAAGTAAGGATTTTTTCTATGTGCGTTAAGCCTGCTTCTCGACTAATAAAACCACGTTCCATTGCCACCACAAGTGCCATAACACCAAAACCAGACCCTCCAGATGTAACGATATTTCCTGAACTATTGCGCTCCCGCGCCATCCCACTATTGGGTCCCGCGCCCTCATAGAAATAACGAAAAGTCTCTCTTTGTACCTTTGTTAAAAGCTCTTCGTCCGATAGTTCAGGGTATTTCAGCGTACTGTCCACTTTTGTATAAAAGAATTGTTTGGTTTCATTTACACGAAACCCTTCGGCAACATATCCCGCACTTATTTCAAAGGTATGCTTCTTTAAACTGGGTAAGGAATCTTTCACTTCAATGTCTAATTGTTTTTGATCCTGTGAAAGAGTCAAACCATAAGCGTAATTTTTTTGATTATTGTAAATTTTAAGATGTTTCGAAATATTGGAATCTATAGGTGCCGAAAATTTTAAGTGAAAAACAGGGTGGAAACTCACATTACTCACCTTGGAGGGGACCAATAATGAGCTATTATTTACAGAGAGTTCATTGAGATAGTTAATTCCCTGTTGAGTAACCAATTGAAATTCAATCGGATTAAAAATTTGACCGTTCTGCCCTTTGAGTTGATGGTCTATGACCAATTTATAATGATGATCAGGAACCAAAGTAGGCGCAATACTGATAAACCCATCATCAAATCCATAATCAAAAAAAACAGCACTTTGGTCCACCCAATCAGTAAGGCTGATGGAAGACTTGATCGATGTAGTATCAATCGAAATGGGCATTCCAATTTTAATGAAGGGTTGAATATTTTGAATTTCGATGGTATCTCCCGCATTAATTATTTTCCCATCTAGTAATATAATAGTTGCATTAAATTCCATTATTGTTACCTCTTCATTTTTGCAGGCCCCCAAGAATAACAGCAACATTAGCGTTATAGAAAATATAAATTTCATCATAATTTATAAGAAATTAAGGGTTTTGGAAATCCGAAACCCTTAAAAAAATAGAGAATATAATTAACTGTTTTAAGATTTTTCTGATTGATAAAGTGCGGTTATTTGAGCCGCAGTCAATGCGTTATGGAAGATACGAATATCGTCCAACTGCCCCTTGAAGTGATTGGCAGTGGTAAAATCATAACCACCCCAAGATTCCGTATCCCAAAGCGTACCGCCCCTTGATTGTATGAAACCAAAAGCCAATTCATTTACCACCTCGGGAGCTACACCCCCATACTTTAATCCTGCAACACTTCGCTTAGTATCTCCATCTGGCCATAAATCAAAATCAACGCTTTTCATTTTTTCTCCATTGTAATAAAGAGTGCCCTGCTTTTCTACACCATCATAGGTATACACCACTTGTGTCCAAACATCTTTTAAATACAGCGCAGCCATGTCATCTGCGGTAACGCTCCTTGCATAATCCCAACCTTGCCAACCTCCTGTAGCCGCATCGGTCGCCAAGGAAGGAAACCACATATCTTCAGTCACTGTTGTCGCCGCTCCTGTACTGGCATCAGTCGCTTCGTATCTTATGGCAAATTTGGCGCCATCGTAATTACCAAAGACTTCATATTGAATCCCATAAAATGCACCCAACCCAATAACAAAATGACCTACATTATTGCCATTTGCATCCACATGGTTTTCGGATTCTGTTTTCATCCAAAAGCTCAAGGTAAAATCTGCCCCATCTATTAAAAGATCCCCATCAGGGATTTCAATGATACTTTTATCTCCATCAAATTTGGCAGCCTTTCCTGCATCCACAGAACGTCCATCAACATAAGTCATAGAGACTTCTGTGCCATCATTAGTTCCTTGTTGATCTTTGGCATTTGACTCATTGAAATTCCAATATGCCACTTGGCCATCAGGAACCAAAATACCATTTATCGAAAAAGTCCGAGTGACCATAGTCGATAATGTTTGACCCGCTGATGAAGCCAATCCGGAACCAAAACTAATGGAAAAAGAGGCCCCTTCTCTAAACGAAGTGGTCGGGGTAATGGTGATTGAAGTACTTGAAACTTTTATGTCCGCCTCCACCACCATGCTTTCAGTGGTATTGGTAATCACTATGTTCGCAGAAGTCGCAGAAGTCGCATCCAGCTCAGTTGAAAATACGGCTACAATCGCCGCATCTTGGGCTACATCTGAAGCAGATGTGGCACCATTCAAATCAGCATCACCTGCTGTAAGGCTGAACAAAGTCAACGCCACCGGATCTGAATTATTACTGTCATTGCCTCCACAATTCACAAAAAAAGCAGTGGCGCTCATCAGCGTCAACATGCCTATCATCCATTTTACTTTTTTCATTTGATTTGATTTAAATTAAATTAATTATTGTCGATTGATTTTAAAAATTAATAACCATTATTTTGAATCAGACTACCCTGCGTCAAGTCAATTTCTATTTGTGGAATTGGCATCAATTCATGCGTACCTGACGCAAACCCAAATGGTCCCAAAATGGAACCAGCAAGATCTGTTCGTACCAAATCCCAGAATCGATGCCCCTCGAGGGCCAACTCATGACGTCTTTCGTTCATGATCACTCCCCTGAGTGCTTCCTGACCCATCGTGGTAATGTCTGGCAAAACGTCATTATTTCCTTCCCTAGCTCTCAATCGGACCTGATTTACATAAATCAAGGCCTGCGCTATATCACTTGTCTCATTGGCAGCTTCCGCAGCCAAAAGTAATACATCCGCATACCTCATGACACGGCGATTATGGCCTTGGGTAGGCGCTACAATCGTTCCTGGGGTCCATACTTTTTGATTGTAGCATTCTACTTCTATCAAATTATTATTTGAATCCCGGGTTTCATCAGGGGTCAGTCCATCTCCGGAAATCGTAATCTCATCAATCACTTCACCCACATAGAGGACTGTAGATTCCAATCTTGGATCACCCGTTTCAAACGAATTAATCAAATCTAAAGTGGGTCGATTAAAGCCCCATCCTCTATTTGGAGTACCGCGCACGCCTTGGACATTGGCGTAAAAATTAGTTCCATTTTCTATACCCTCAAGCAAGCCATCGACAGCACCCACTTCAAAAACAGACTCAACCCCAAACTCACCATTAATGCCATTAGCATCATCAAAGTCAGGCTCTAGGCCATATTGCCCCGAAGTAATCACCTTTTTTAATTCAGCGAGCGCTTCCCCATAGCGTTTTTGATACAGATAGGACTTACCTAACAGTCCTTGGGCTGCTCCTTTGGTAATTCGACCCTGCTCATTTAATGAAATTTCAGCTTTCAATGGGAGATTAGGAATTGCATCCAATAGATCTAACTCAATTTGGTCATACACCTGCTCAAGGGTCGATCTTACTACACCCACCGTCGGGGTGGTCGTTAAAATCAACGGAACTCCCCCCCACGCCCTTACTGCATCAAAATATAATTGCGCTCTAATGAATTGCGCCTCAGCGATGTATTGCGCTTTGAGTGTCTGGTCCATTTCAATATCCTGGACCAAATTAATCACTACATTGGTCCTCTTGATTCCAGTATAGAGAGTATTCCACCAATTGCTAAAACTACCATTGGTAGCAGCAAATTCAAAAGTATCAAATGGTCCGATAGTTGATGCCGCATCATCTGGATTACTACCTTTTCTGGCATCATCTGACATAATATCATCGATCGGATACATCCCTGTATGATAGCCTGATTCTCTGAATACATAATAACAAGCATTGATAGCTGCGAGCGCATCAGAGGCCGAAATAGGAAATGATGCTTGTGTCAATGAGTTTTGTAAAGGTTTTTCCAATAAATCATCGCAGGAGCTCACCAATAATATAAAAATAAGCAGGACCTTCATCGTGTTGTTCATATCGTGCTATTTAAATGTGACATTGATGCCTCCTGAATAAACTGTTGCCACTGGGTAAACACTTGTATCTATCCCATTGAAAATCGCACCCCCATTGGCCACTTCTGGTGAATATCCTGGAAATTCAGATAGCGTAAAGACATTTGTCGCAGACACGAAAATTCGTGTTTTTGGGGTCCCTATTTTTGCAGATAAGGCAGCTGGCAAGGTATAACTCAATGCCACATTTCTCAATCTAATGAAATCACCTTTGTAAATAAATCGATCTGAGGGGCTGAAATTGGGACCACCGGCAGTTGGTCTTGGCTCAATGTTCGTAGTGCCCTCACCAGTCCAGTAATTGGCCACATGCGCCTCAAAATTATACAAAGCAGGACGGACAATTTCTTTCAAATTGTAAATCTTATTTCCTCCTTGGCCTTGAAAATCTACAGACAAATCTAAGCCCATGTAGGAAGCACTGGCGGATAAGCCATACATGTGGGTCGGAATTGGGGAACCTAAATTTACAAAGTCCGCAGTATTAATTTTTCCATCTCCATCAGAATCTACAAATATCAGGTCACCGGGTTGAGTGGTCGCTAAATGTGGGGTATTATTGATCTGCTCAATGTTTTGGAAGATCCCTGCCGTTTGGTAACCATAAAAAGAACCAATCGGAACTCCCGGTGTTGTTTTAGTGACGGTATATCCATTAAAAAAAGCATATAAAGCATCGTCAGATCCACCAGTACCGCTGACTTTTTGAGTACTATTAGTAAGGTGGGTATAATTTCCTTGAATTTTATATTGAAAATCCCCTATTTGATCCGTCCAACTCGTCGTCATTTCCCATCCTTTGTTCCGTACTTCGCCCGCATTATAGAAAACGCTTCCACCGCTATTTCCGTAATAACCAGGCACCTGTAATGCGACTAAAATATCATAAGTGTTTTTCCTGAAGTAATCAATTTCTCCCACCAACTTGTCCCTCAAAAGACCCCATTCAAATCCAAAATCAAGGGTTTTGGTAGATTCCCATTTCAGATCAGGATTACCCAACTTACCAAAGGACTGACCCACAAACTGCTGCTCATTCGGTCCGAAAATAGCATTTGTGCCATCCGAGATAGTTGAATACGCCTCTTGATAGGGTATTTTTTCATTTCCCACAATGCCCCAACTGGCCCGAATCTTTGCGTTAGAAAACACAGATAGACTTTTCATAAAGGACTCATTGATCAAATTCCACCCAACTGCCAAAGAAGGGAATGATCCCCATTTATTGGCGTCAAGAAATTTTGAAGATCCATCGCGTCTAAAAGTAGCTGTGAATAAATACTTATTGTCGTATACGTAGTTGACACGTCCTAGGTAAGACACCATTGAATAATAATTATTGTCATCATAAATGCCATTGCTAATTGAAGAGGCTACCAGATTATTTTGCGTCAAGTACCAGAAATTTTCATTCGAACGAAGAAGGTTTTGGCCACTCCCTGAAATAAACTCATTGGAATTGTCCTGGGTGGTGAATCCTACCAACGCATCGATGCGGTGTTTGTCCCAATTTTTATTGAAATTAATAGTATTTTCAAAGAGCCAACCTTGTGACCAGGCATACCTTCTTCGCACATCATCAATGGCATTATTCTGGGTAGCTGAAACATAATAGGCAGGCGTGTATCCCTTGTCCTGGGTATAAGAAATATTTGGCCCATAGCTCGTCCTAAAATGGAAGGCCTTGTTTAAGGCCACTTCTAAAAAGAAATTCCCTACCAGTTGGAGTCCTTTACTGAAACTATTGGTGTATTCAAGATCCGCCAATACATTTCCAACACCCGGCACTTCTGAAAACGCCCCCAATAAGGTATATGGTGCAATATTAGGCTGCGCACGGTATACATTAAAAGGAGCACCACCATTGGTAGATTGACTTTTTGTCGGGACAAAGCTTAAATTATGTCCTAACTTGATTCTTTTAGAAATTTGATAATCATTGTTTACACGGATACTGATCCTACCAAAACTTGAATGGGGTATGATTCCATCTTGTTTAAAGTAGGCTACACTGAAATAATACTGACTTTTGTTGGTGGCACCCGCTACGGATACTTGATAGGATTGAATAGGTGACTTTGTAAACAACACATCTTGCCAATCAGTGCTGGGTAAAGCATCTAAATTATTATAGGTACCCGGAGTGAGGATATTGACAATCTCTGAAAATTTATTTCCATCCAGTAATTCAATCTTTTTCTGTAATGATTGCATACTTATTTCAGAGCTCACGGTGACAATGGGAGTCAATTGTCCTTTGGCCCCTCTCTTCGTGGTAATCAATATGACCCCATTAGCCCCTCTACTGCCATAAATTGCTGTTGCCGAAGCATCTTTCAATACCTCCAGACTTTGAATGTCATTTGAATTTATAAATCCAATGTCATCCAGAATAACTCCATCTACTACATAAACTGGATTATTGTTATTGAAGGTACCTACTCCACGAATTCTCACTGTTGGAGCCGCCCCAGGTTCACCAGAAAAATTATTTACTTGCACACCTGCCACTTTACCCTGCAACGCTTGCAAGGGATTGGAAGCAGGGATTTTAACCAGCTCCTCGCTTTTAACACTTGAAACGGCCCCTGTAAGATCACTTTTTCTTATTGATCCATATCCAATCACGACGATTTCGGACAGTTCTTCAATGTTCAAGTCCAAGGAGAAATTGATCAATGAGCGATTCCCGATTTTCTCGACCTTCGTCAAATAGCCAATGAAAGAAATGGACAGCTCGGCATTTTGATTCAATATAGCAAGATTAAAATAGCCATCGCCATCTGCAATCGTACCATTGTTGGTCCCCTCTTCCAGCACAGTAGCACCCGCAAGTCCTTCTCCATTTTCCGAATCCACTATCCTTCCACTAACTTTCAAAGTTTGGGCCAATGCGATCGAAATACTTAAAAAAACAAGAGTAATGGATACCAGGCAAATCTTCTTCATCCTTTGCAATCTATCAACGGAGTTTAACATTGACTACTTTAAAAGAATATTTATTTTTAACGGTTAAGGGGAAATAACGAAGCCAGAAAGATAGGAATCAAGCAACTTCACTTTTTAGATTGGCCCGAGATAAAAAATTAATTTATTGCTGCTACACCCTCAATCCGAATCAAAATTCTTAAGTTTGAAAAAATCATGATCATGCCCGTAATTCTCAATCTTAACGAAATCAAAAATCTGATCCAACACCTAGATGTCATACCCTCCATGCAAGAAGGTTTTGTCCAATACAGCAATGGTCAGACAGTAGTGCCCCCAGTAGGTGAGCTCCTGTTTGAGGATCCTCCAGGAGATGTCCATATCAAATATGGCTATATCAAAAAAGATGATTTTTATATAATAAAAATTGCATCCGGTTTCTATGAAAATCCAACATTAGGAATCGCATCTGGACAAGGATTGATGTTGGTTTTTAAACAAAAAACGGGTGAACTGGCCGCTGTACTTTTGGATGAAGGCTATTTGACCGATATAAGGACAGCCGCTGCTGGTGCACTCGCTACGCAATATTTTGCCCCAAAAAACGTGAGGGCCATCGGAATTATTGGTACAGGGGTTCAAGCTAAATTTCAACTACAATATCTTGAAAAAATCTTAAAATGCCGTGAAGTGTGGTTGTGGGGTAGGAATGAACTCCATGCCGAAAAATTGAAGCAGAACTTAGGTTCAAATTGGAATATACACATAGCAACTTCTCCTTCACAAGTGGCACATAATTGTCAACTAATAGTTACCACCACCCCTTCAGAAACCGCGCTGTTTAATGCCGACGACATTCAAGCAGGCACTCACATTACTGCCGTTGGATCAGATACTGCTTCCAAGCAAGAATTATCAGGAGACCTACTACAAAAAGCCGATCTGATCATTGCCGATAGCCTGCCCCAAAGCAAAAGTAGGGGTGAGGTTTATCAAGCAGTCAAAGGGGGATTTATCCAATCTAATGACGTATACGAATTGGGTACTGCCATTCAGGACCCTAAATTACAACGTCAAAATGATCATCAAATAACGATAGTGGATTTGACAGGTGTGGCAGTGCAAGACATCATGATTGCCAAATCAGTTTATTTGCAACATCTATTGAACCAGCAACATGCTCAATTATAAAAGCAACAAAGGAGGTGGTCCTATCGTCGACTTTGAAAAAGCTATTTTGGATGGCTACGCATCGGATGGCGGATTATATGTGCCTGAATATTTACCGAAAGTGACTCATTCTGATTTAAATAAATGGAAAGCACTGAGCTACAAAGCACTGGCATTCGAAGTGTTATCGTTATTTATTGATCGTAGCATTATCTCTGCTGGTGAACTGCACCTGCTACTAGATGAATGCTATGACACATTTGAAACCAAAGAAGTCATTCCCTTTCATCGATTAGAAACTCGGGATGAAACCTACATCATGGAATTGTTTTATGGCCCTACCCTTTCCTTTAAGGACGTAGGCATGTCTTTTATGGTAAATTTGGTGAATTTCTTTCTCAAAAGAAAAAACGAACATCTCTCAGTGATCGTAGCGACCACAGGAGATACGGGTCCTGCCGCTGCGCATTTTATTGCTGGGAAATCAAATCTAGATGGTTGGATTTTATACCCAAAAGGCCTGATTACTGAGGCACAAGAAAGACAAATGACCACCCTACCCCATACCAATATACATCCCGTGGGCGTTTCTAATTGTCCGGAGGGGGGCGATGATCTTGATGTCGTCATTAGCCAACTTTATGCTGATGATGCTTTTAAAAATAAACTTAAACTGTCTAGTGTCAACTCGCTTAATTGGGGACGGATCATGATGCAGACCGTCCATTATTTCTATGGGTATCTGCGCATTGCGAAAGAAGTTGGCGCTCCCGTAAACATGGCCGTACCTTCTGGTGGCTTTGGTAATTTATGTGCAGGAGGATTGGCTAGAAAAATGGGATTGCCGATTCATTATTTGGTAGTGGCGAACAATCAAAACGCCTGCCTAAACCGAATTTTTACACAAGGTGTATTTTCAAAGCAACCCATTCACGAAACTGTTTCATCTGCTATCGATATATTAGTGCCCATCAATTTTTGGCGTTTTTTATATTTTAATATGGAGGGTGATACGGCAAAAATTAAAGAATGGATGGAAACCTTTGAGCGAACAGGACGGGCCGTTTTTGATACCGAAACGATTGCCGAATACCAAAAAGGATTTTTATCCAAAAGCATCTCCGATGAGCAGACATTAAAAACCATTAAAAATGTCTTCAACGAGGAACATTATTTATTGGATCCACATGGAGCAGTGGCGGTAGCCGCGGCAGATCAATTAAAAGCACAACTGGGGGGACATCCATTGATTTGTCTTGCTACCGCCCATCCTGCCAAGTTTCCTGAGACGTTGGAACGTTTATTAGGTGCTGATCAAATGCCTCGCGCCGCTATGCATCCTTCTATTGAGGCGGCAAAAGTAAAATGCCAAAAAAATTATACCTGTCACTATTCCCACTTACACACCGCCTTAAAAGAAACCATGAATACCCATTGGGATTTGCATCGCTCTACTTAATTTATTGAAAAAATGGACCCTTATACAGCGCTTAGTCCTCAGGACCTTTTAGAGATTTTAACACCCTATGGATTGGACTCCTTTGATTCCTTTGACGTATTAAGTGGGGGTATTGAAAATACCAATTACCAAGTCACTTTCAAGGAAGAGAACTATGTCATCAGTCTCTTTGAACAAAAAAATCGGGAAGGGGTTATGGCCCTAAGTCAACTCCTTCAATACCTAGAAAGTAATCGTTTTGAGACCTCAAAAATAGTCTCTGCCAAAAACGGGATGCCGATCACGCTTTGGCGCCAAAAGCCTATCATGATCAAAAGATTCATATCGGGAGGAATCAAGCCTTATTTAACACTAAACTTGATCAAATTAGCAGGATTTCAGGTAGGTAAACTTCATCGAATACCCCCCCCTGATTATCTGACAAATGATCTCAACTTTGGAAAAGAGCATTTTGATTTATTAAATGATTATGCGCCAAAAGATCCTTTTGGAACGTGGCTCACAAACATCGTCTCAGAGTTAACGCCTCACTTATCTAATGAACTTCCACGGGCCTTCATACATAGTGATCTGTTCTGTGACAATGTGCTTATTAGCCCAGACGAACAGAAAGTAACCCTTATGGATTTCGAGGAAGCTGCTCATTATTATCGCATATTTGACGTTGGAATGGCTATTATTGGGCTTTGCTCCGAAGAAGGTCGACTAAACGCTGATAAAGTACAAGGTTTTTTAAGTGGTTATTCAAAGCAAGTCACTTTAACTACTCTTGAACAAAAAGGGCTTGGTGCCTTCACTGCCTATGCCGGGGCTTCCATGGCATTTTGGAGACACAAAAACTTCAATTTTATCCATCCAGAATTAAATCTAAACGATCATTACAAAGCCTTACAATCTCTGGCAAATGACGCGCGCCATCAACCTGCAGATTTTTTTAGGCCGAAATTAACCTAACCAATGACTGTAATAAATTGTTCTGAATCTAATGGTTATAGGATTCTGCAAGTAATCGCTGTACTACAAGAGATGTCGAATAGGCATGTAATCACCATTCTATTTAGAAAAAAAAGAAAGTTCAATCTCTTAAACTAATAGCCCAGTAATAATATCTATTTTGTGGATCAATCACACAAATTCAGACACCGAAGGCACACTTTAGGCAAAATAATACTTTAACTCAATTTCTTTTTAGTCCATTTTTAATAGCACTCGTTGCCTAGAATAGGTGATGCCTTGTTTGATAAGGCCAGAGTCATTAATTTGCCAATTAAATCCCTTCTCATTTCCTCAAAAGACGATCAATGAATACGTAACTATGCCGTTTAATAAAATGAATCAATGGATTTTAGCTCCTTTTCCATTTTTTGAATCATCTAAAATAAAATGGATAGTTTCCATCGTTTTTGGACTCTTTATTTTTTTATTTTTACTCACTTTTCAGCCCTTTGGAATCTCCGAAGTCTACCCAAATAAGCTCCTTTATCTTGCCGGATTTGGTTTGATCACCACCCTCATCCTCATCATAAGTTTGGTCGTATTACCACTTATTCTTCCCCAATTCTTCGAAAACCAAAAATGGAACGTAGTCAAGCAAATCTTACTCCTATTGATCAATACATTGGTGATCGCTGGAATAAATTATGAGTATAGCAATCGCTTCCTGAGCGCGATCCACATCCAAACACCCAACTTATTGAATTTTATATTTATTATTTTTTCTGTGGCGCTCATTCCGATCACATTTTTGGTTTTTATCATGAGTAGTTACTTAAAAAAAGTAACCCAAGAATCTGCCATCGAACTTAATAAAGAGATGTTAAAAAGGAAAAATAATCAAGCAGGAAATAACCAACTCCTCACTTTAAACACTGATCTTAAAAATGAAAGGTTGGTTATTTGTAAGAATGATTTTTTATTCGCTAAATCCGAAGATAATTATACCTTGATACATTATTTCAACGATCAAAAATTAACCTCCCAATTACTCAGAATCTCTCTTAAAAGTCTAGCTCAACAATTGGAAGTTTTTCCATCAATTGTCAGATGTCATCGATCATACGTTGTAAACAAAGAATACATCACTTGTATACCGTCAGCAAAAAGTGAACTAATAAGGAAGACACGCAAGGCGTAGAAAAAGAATCAAACAACAAACTTTAATTGAACGAAAAAAGCAGAATCAAATTAATTATTTAAATTAGTATCAATACTCGCTTAATTTATATCTAAAAAAGTCCACTTTTATTTGACGACATACACCCTCCTAAATCAACTTTAAAAAAAAAAATTGGACTTAACTTGGACTTTCCTGATCAAAAAATAAGGTTGGGTGAAAATACTTTATCAACTAGCGAAATCCTATGAGTCAATATTTGAAAACATCATTTTATAATTCTAATTTTGCGCAGCTAAGGCGCGTCTACTTTTACTTCGATCAAGTAACGTACACTCCACACACCCCCTTTAATTATGAAAATATGCTTCATTATGTACCCCTGGGAACGAATAGTTCCCAATCAAGATTCTACCTTACGCATTATCCATGAAGCGTATAAACGTGGGCATGAAGTTTCGATCACCCATCCTACCCACTTGACGATTCGTAATAGTCTAACCTATAGCCTTTGTAAAACAATCCTTCTGACGGAACCGATCACAAGCAAACCGCAAAAATTATATAAAAACGCAGTGTTCAGTTCTAGTATGATCGCCTTAAGAGAATTTGATGTTATTTTCATGCGATCTAATCCTCCTCTAGATGGGCTTGTTTTGAATTTTTTGGATTCGATAAAAGACGACGTCTTCATTATTAACGCCATAGATGGACTACGTGAAGCCAATAACAAAATATACACGGCTGCCTATTATGATCCTTCAAGTGAATTGATTCCTACCACGCATGTTTCTAAGAATCTAGATTACTTGTTACGCATAATTAAAGAATCCGATAAAGATAAAATGATCTTAAAACCATTGGATGGTTATGGAGGCAGTGGGGTAATTATTATTGAAAAAAGTGCCATGCAAAACATTCGATCCTTGCTTGATTTCTACATCAACGGTAACAAAGGCAGCTCCAACTATGTAATTTTACAAGAATATATAGAAGGTGCAGAAAAAGGAGATGTACGAGTATTGATGCTCAATGGAAAACCCATAGGCGCCTTGCGTAGAGTCCCTACTGCGGGTGATGTGAGATCCAATATTTCAGCTGGTGGGACGGTAGAAAAATACAAACTTACAAAAACAGACAAATTGCTATGTGAAAAAATTGGTCAAAAATTGGTTAGAGATGGTATTTATTATGCAGGGCTAGATTTAATTAATGGAAAACTTATCGAGATCAATGTCATGAGTCCTGGTACCATTACTGATATCAATCGATTGAACAATGTGAAAATTCAAGAAAAAATATTGGACTATTTGGAAGCGGTTGTCGAACAGCGTAAAACATTAAAAGAAGACTTTAGAGCTGAAAATCTCTTTGACCATGCAGAAATTAAAGATTAAAGAAATCATCGCTCTTATCGAGCAACAAAAGACCTTTGAAGCAACGCCGTTAGACGGCTCATTCAGCATAAAAGTCAATAAATATGTTCCCTTTTGTTGTACCGCCATCCATGATGGAGGAAATCTCAGAAATGGACTCAAAGAAAAAATATCCATAGATGATTATGGTAGGTGGTATGAAGAAGATCCGCATACTGGAGAATTTATAGAATCCATGCCCATTACCTTAATAGGTCTTGATTCTCGATTTGAATACGATCTCAATCGGCAGCCTAGTGAATGTATTTATGAAGAAGCTTGGGGAAATAAGGTTTGGAAAAAACCACTCACACCTGCTGAAAAAAGTGTTTCGTTGCAAAAGCACGCCAATTATTATTTGGTCGTTCATACCTTAATACAAAAACTCGAACTATTGTTTGGTTCCTGTGTAGTATATGACATACATAGCTATAATTACCAAAGATGGGACCGCACGGTACCTCTTTTTAATATCGGAACCGAAAGAATTGATCAGCAAAAATATGCCTCAACAATTGCGCATTGGAAAAGCCAACTTAGTTCCTTGAAAATTTCTGGCGTTGAAAACCAAACAACTATCAACGATGTTTTTTACGGACGCGGCCACCAACTAGCGTATGTCACAAAGCATTTTGCCAATGTCCTGGTTTTGGCAACTGAAATCAAAAAAGTATTTAGCAATGAACTTACTGGCGAGAATTTCCCGAAAAGAATCAAAGAAATACAAGGCGCACTTAAACAAACCATCATCAACAATGCCTATTTTTTTAGTCTCGAACATACCAAATGGAAATCTGAAAAAGTTTTAAATCTACTTGATCAAAAAATGGATCCAGCCATTTATTTAGTGGATAAAAAACTACATGACCTCCTACAGAATTTTGAATTATTGGCTTTTGTCAATCCTAGTAATACCGCAACTGAATTAATTAAATTCTCTAAAAGCAAATATACTGAGCCGCCTAAATTTAAATACGCTCCAATTAAGATCAATCCTTTTGAATTGAAGCAAAAACTAAGTTTACTGCGCACACAAGACATTAGTGACATCACGATACGCAATCTTTATGAATCTGTTATCAATAGCTATTTTGATAAAATTGATTTGTTGTCGGCATTAGACACTAAAAAATTTCTCTACAATTCCATGCGCTACTTTGGTAGACCTAGTAAAAAAGACATACTTAATGCCGAGTATCTACTTCATCTACCTCCTATTCCGTCTGAACCCAAGAGAAGGCCTTATATACCAATTCAGGATACTTTAGAAACTTTTAAAAAAGCCTTAAATGACTATGGCATCGAATGTAAAATTGAATTAAGTAATAAAGTAATTTCGCAGGCGATGGTACTGAATTCAACTAAAACAATTTTGATCAGACCAGATGCTAAATTCACGCAAAAAGAAGTCAATGCGCTCATTGAACATGAGATCGGTGTACATATGGTGACCACCCAAAATTCTATTCATCAAAAACTGAAGGTATTTAACTTGGGCTTACCAATCAATACCGAAACGCAAGAAGGAATGGCTATTCTTTCAGAATACTTGAGTGGGAACATCACCCTGGAGCGGCTCAAAAAAATCGCTTTGCGTGTAATCGTCTCAGAAATGATCTGTCATGGTGCTGACTTTATAGAGTGCTTTCACTTTTTAATTGACAAGCAAAATGTTCCACCCCAAGATGCCTACACAATTGTGACACGTATCTTCCGTGGGGGTGGATTTACCAAAGACTTTTTGTATCTCAGTGGTTTTGCCAAAATATTGAAATTTTGGAATGCTGGCAATAGTCTTATGCCGCTCCTAATAGGAAAAACTTCGCTTCCCTTTTATGAAACGGTACATGAAATGATGGAGCGAAAAATGATCGCAGCACCCATATATGTTACCAAAAGTTTTGATCAGCCACAGCACCAATTAATCGATCCTATTTATGAGTACATCCTGAGTGGCCTTAAATAGTTGCCTTAATGAAATCAAAGGGCCATTGGCACTTCCATGAGGAGTACTTTGCTATCCGTAGTAGCCCTCATCTCAAAGGAATCTGCCTCCCAAAGTCCAAAACCATCTCTTTTGTACAAAACCTGACCTTCTAATACAAGACTACCCTCCAAAACAAAGGCATAGACCCCATTGCCCGACTGTTTAAGCCAATCCGTATCGCCGGTACCGCTTT
>JABMNK010000127.1 GCA_013204595.1 Flammeovirgaceae bacterium | reverse complement strand
GTACTAACCCACTTTAAAGACCTTTAAACACTAAAGAATAGGTACACATAACACCAATGATGTGAACCTATTTTATACCCTTAAAGTACCCTTCCTTATTGCTGATTGTGTCTGAGAGAGTGAAATCAAATCTAAAAATGATTAGAAAGTATCCCAGATGACTCACATATAGCTTCTCTTAATCATTTTTTGTAAGTTCAATAAGTGGTATATTGGGAATGATTACCCTTAAATGAATTAACATGAAAGCTATTTTTTTCTTATTCTTTATTCCTACCATTCTTTCTGCACAAGAAAAACTAGAGATAGAAACCATACTTCCCCAAAAGTGGGTTGAGTATAGTAAGTCTTTTGAATATGAGGATTATGAGAATTTAGCGAAACACTTTGTTTACCCCACTACGTTGCATTACACAAAAGAACCATTAATAGTAAATAACAAAGAGGAGCTAATTAAACATTATAAATATCTAAGAGCGCACATGCAGACCGGATATAAGTATTCCTTATTAGAGCGCTACAACGTTATTCAGCTTTCTGAGAACATGGCTTGCATTCATGCTTTCTATTCACGTTTTAATTCAAAGTACGAGCGTATATATACGGGAAGTGGTATCTACTCCTACAAGAAAGCAAATGGTGAATGGAAAATGTATGCCTTAACCGCTGTAGAGTGATTTCAGGGTATTTCTGAATTCGCTAATGAGCTGAAGTATGGGATGATGGAGTTTGTATATTGATTCGATTTCACGTAAATTTATTCGTTCAACCAAAAATTAAAAACAATGAATTTAATGTTAACAGCCAGATGTAATAATTCAGATGACTTCAAGAAATTTGGCTACAATACGGTCAAATCAGAATTTTCAGAATGGTGTGATAGCTCAAAATGTGTCTTTGGTAAAATCGATGAAAAAAACATAGTTGAATTATTTTTTGACGTCAATCCAGCAAAACTGAAAGAATGGCTTTCAAAACCATCCACCCAGGAAATTTTTAAGACGCACAATTTCGTCCCTACAAGGTATACTTTTGAGCCATTATCGATTTAACTCAACGTACAGAAACAAAATATCCTGGAACCAATAGGCTTCGGAGAACAACCCAAATTTTTAGGTTTATTTTTGATAAGAACAGTTCTGTTTAAGAACTAAATGAGCGGTTTAGTAAACTGCCTTAACTTTTTTGTACAAACGGCGCTAAGCATAAGTAAATACTAGTGCTTAGTTTTCCGTTTACACGAGCCAATAATGAATCCTCCTCAAATTGCGGAATCCATGTGGCGCGGCCTCAACGGGCAAATAGTTGGCTTATCTGCAAACTGCTTTTGTCCTCGGATGCCAAAAATAGTTGTTCAATTAGTTGTGCGAGTTGCGATTGACATTCAGTCTTTTGATTGACATTCTTTTTGTCAGGATCTACCCATCCAAAGTTATCAATAATCGTTTGAAGGGCTACGGACCTAAGGGCTTGTTGAGGCTTATGAAAACGGCCTTAAATGATCGAAAAGCCGGATAGAATACGACCTGAACTTTCTGTTCCTATCGTTATTTACGAGTAATGCCTATCCTTAGCTCAAATACTACAAATAATAGCTATAGATTAGGTAAGGAACTTGCAGTTTTTGAGTTAGGTTGGATTGAAAACAGCTTGTTTGATCAGTTCGTTGGAGAAGCCTATAGGACTTGAAAAAGCACCTAAAGCTACCATGGGTTAAGATTCTTGTTATCAAATAACGTCAAGGCCTTAAAAATAAGGGCCAAAACCAGCAAGAGAAAGGGTGCTCCATGCAATAAAGTGTCAAACCAATCCATAGGTTTCATGCCTATAGCGCCTCCCATGATCCATTTTATTTTTCCCCAGATATGTGGTTCTGGATGAAATGGGGCCAGCCCTAAGGTCGCACAGACTAGGGCGATGAATCCTATTTTTTTTAGTAATATGGTTTTTAAGCTATTCATGTTTTTACCCTTTTTTCTACAGGTGAAGCCGGCACAACAATTCCTAAAGAGGGGACGAGCGTTTACACAGTTTTCAGGGTCAATGATACGACAATTTTGACAATCGGTCCAACTCATAAAAGATAGAAACCTGCATACCACTGCTTATAGGCGCGATCAAATTTCACAAAGTGTTCATTTTCAATTAAATAATAGTAAAACCTATCTGGGTACCTGGTTACTTTTTTTAATTTGAGTTGTATAATTTGGATTTTAAAAACACTCACTATTCCACATGGAAATAAGGGGAGCCAATTTGTTAAAGGGGGATTTTCTGCCTACATTTAATATATAAAAAATGGAAGATGATTTCAGTTTACCATTTAAAACCAGCATTTCAAAAATTCCTCCAGCCGGTCTTGCATTGGCTTTACAAAATGGGGGTGACAGCAAATCAACTTACGTTAGTTGCGATCATCCTCTCAGTTGCCATGGGATTTTGTTTTTCTCAATATCAAATCCATCACTCAGCACTTTTAATTATTCCAATTGGTTTCTTTTTGAGGATGGTGCTAAATGCATTGGATGGCATGATGGCAAGACAATACAATATGCACAGTCAATTGGGAGAAGTTTTGAATGAATTGGGAGATGTGATCTCAGATATATGCATCATTTTTCCATTTATCATTATTCCAGGAATTAATCCGTTGATTATTGTATTATTTGGTGTATTGGCCATTCTTAATGAGTTTTCTGGTGTACTGAGTAAGGCGTTAGGTAAAGGAAGAAGATACGATGGGCCAATGGGGAAAAGCGACAGAGCACTTTTTTTAGGTCTTTTTTGCCTGATAGATTTCTTCTGGAGTAATATCGAATTATACGCAAATTGGATTTTCGGAGCAGCTTGCGCAATGGTTCTTCTAAGTACATTTACAAGATTAAGAAAAGCATTTTAATGACATTTCAAGGTTACTATATATCAGTTGAAGTGCTTTTTTCGCTTTTAATTATTTTCTCAATTCTGATAGTTTGTACCTGTGCATTTTGGATTATTTCTAAAACGAATAGAAGTGAATTGATTGATGAATTAATTATTCGGACCAATTCTTGGTGGAAGATGGCGTTAGGAATTGGTATATTAATTACCGCCCCTGCAATCGTTGGAACAATCATGCTTTCCTATGTTTCTTTTGTAGCCTTGCGTGAAATGCTTTCTATCGGTAGGTTTAGGCAGGCAGACAGGAGCGCATTATTTGCTGCATACTTTGCGATTCCAGTTCAATACTATTTGGCCTATCACAATTATTACCATCAATTTCTGTATTTCATTCCCTTAATTATGTTTATTGGGTTACCTGTCATGCTAGTTATCTCGGGTAATACTACTTTAATAGGAAGGTCAATGTCTACGATTCCTGCTATGTTGATGTTAACGGTTTATATGATCAGTCACATGGCTTTGCTTTTTCATGTAGCGGTACCTGGTTTTTCTGGAGGTGGAGGAGCATTAATTATCTTTTTGATCATATTAACCGCACTGAATGACGTCTTTCAATTTACTTGGGGCAAGTTACTTGGCAAGAGAAAAATTTTGCCAAACGTCAGTCCCAATAAAACATGGGAAGGCTTTGTCGGAGGAGTTTTAACAACAGGGGCTTTAGGTGGCTTGCTGAATTTCTTAACCCCTCTTGAATTACATGAATCATTTATTGTCGGATTAGCCGTGGGAATTATGGGATTCTTAGGTGATTCTATCATATCTGCAGTAAAAAGAGATTTGAAAATAAAGGATACAGACGATTTAATCCCTGGACACGGGGGTGCAATGGATCGATTAGATTCTATTGTGATCACCACGCCAATGTTTTATCATTTATCAAGCTACTTCATCAGTAATTAAAATGAGAAACATATTCGTTCGATTTTTTTATGCATTTCTGGTCAAGCCTTGGCTTACCTACATCGTCGGTGTGAGCTTCAAAAACACAGAAGTTTTCAAGGGCTTAGATCAATTTATTATTGTAGCAAATCACAATAGCCATTTTGACACAGTTTCAATTATGGCTGGCTTGCCAGCCAAAAAGAGACAGCATACCTGTGCGGTAGCGGCAAGAGATTATTTCGGAAAAACATCCGTATCGGGCTGGCTGATGAAATTGTTTTTTAATGCCGTGCTCATAAATCGAAATAGGAAAGAAGGGGAGCCGTCATCTATTGAGATACTAGATGGTAAATTAAAGGAGGGTAAATCAATTATAATATTCCCTGAGGGGAGCCGCGGATCCCCTGGCGCAATCAGTAATTTCAAAAAAGGAGTCGCTATATTGTTGAAGAAAAACCCCACAGTTCCATTTATTCCAGTGTATTTAGATGGATTTGGAAGAGTTTTGCCAAAGGATAGTCTATTGATCATCCCGCTTATTTGTAAGGTCAGGTTTGGAGCACCGCTGTTTTCGAGTAATGAAAACATTGAATTGACATTGGAAGAGGTAAAAGAGGCTATTCTGAAATTAAAGCAAAAAGATGAACGAGATAGAAATCAATTTGAACTTACTTAAGCAAGGGTGAACACGCCGATCATATCCATTGTTTTTTTTTATCGCTGCCATATTCGGTGCAATTGGCCAATATTTATACAAAGAAGGTGCAGAAAGCAGTGGTTCAATTGCAAGTTATTTAACGAATCCAAAGTTATTAGGGGGTGTGTTTTGTTACCTAGCGGTCATGGTTCTTTTTGTTGCGGCTTTTAAAAAAGGCGGTGCCTTGACGGTGCTTTATCCAATTTATGCCTCAACTTTTATATGGACGGCCCTCATTGCAATGCTGGCTTATGGTACCCCCATTAAACCAATTAATATAGCAGGGATGGTGCTGATAATGGGTGGAATGTACCTAATGGGAAAATAGTTTATGCGTAGCTCTGTTAGACAAATAAAATCAAGACAATTCAAACTCATTGGTATTTCTATTGCCGCGATTGTTCTAGGATCTCTTGACGCTATTTTGGTGGCAAAAGAGATCCAGTCCAAGGATAATAAAGAAGTGATTGTGATACACAATAAAGAAATTCCTTTGGCTGAAAAAGAAGCACTCATCATTTTACCCGGTCTTGGTGATTCGAAGAAGGGAAGAAATAATCAAAAACTATATTTTGAAAATGTCGGATATGATCTTTTTATTCCAGATTACATTGATAAGGAATCGTTCCAAGCTACCGTAAAAAAATTCACTCAGTTTTTTGAAGATCAAAAATTAAATGAATACAAAAAGGTACATGTCTTTTCATATATCTTAGGCTCTTGGACGATCAATACTTTTATTAATAATCAAGGAGCTCAAAATATTTCAACGATCATTTATGACAGAAGCCCGTTGCAAGAGCTTGCTCCGAGAGTCATTTCGGAGAGAATCCCAAGAATAGGGAGAATGGTGTCTGGCGATATTATAGAAGATTTCAGTAAGATCAATTACCCACCAATTTTCAACGATGAAATGCACATTGGAATAATCATTGAAAGTAAGGCAACCCCATTACTTCGAATGTTTAGAAAAACAGTGATGAGTTATGGTTCAATTGATTGGTCCAACTTGGACATGTCACAATCTTATGATGAACTGATATATACCAGATTAAATCATGATGAAATGTATTATTCGTTTGATGAAATTGGAGAAGATATTCTTGAATTTATAAAGCATTCAAAATTTCGCGCTACATCAAGAAATACCCCGTTCAAATGGGACCCTTTTGAGAAGTGAAAAAAATAAAGTAGCTTTTTGTAACTGTTGATTGAAAGGCTTTTCAAGTAAGCTTTGCTACTAGGAAAATGTGAGGATCCTTTGGCCGAGAGTCAATTTTAATCATTTATGGAGATGACTTCAACACTGCATTGTATTTCTGGCTATTTTCGTTACCTGCTGCTGAATTGCCAAACTGATAATCTTTAGAAAAGAAAATGACCCCAATTATAAAAATTTCATTTTGCATCATCTTTTGTGCCATCCAATTTTTTGTCCAAGCACAACAAATGCCCTATTCAGTTGCCAATGCCCATTCGCATAATGACTATCTGCAGCAGCATCCTTTTTATGCGGCGTACCAAAATGGATTTGGCTCTATGGAGGTAGATGTCCATTTGGCCAATGGGGACCTCTTGGTGGCACATAGTGCAAAGAATCTGGATGTTAATGAAACGTTAGAGGTATTGTACCTCATTCCTTTGAGTAAGATAAAAAAAACAAGTCATTCACTTCAACTCTTAATCGACATCAAAACATCCCCCATTGCAACACTTGAAGCCTTGATCAGTATTTTGAAAAAATATCCGAGCATTATCGAAAACGAAGACATTCGCATTGTAATTTCAGGAAATAGGCCCGACGAATCGGCCTACACCAATTATCCATCCTTTATCTGGTTTGATGGTAGGTTGGAAAAATCGTATACGACCGAGCAATTGGAGAAAATTGCCTTGATCAGCGACGATTATGGCAGGTTCACCAGTAGGATGAAAAAAGAACGGATGTCTCATGCAGCGCGAGATAAAATCATAGCGGCCATTGAGAAGGCCCATGTCATGAGAAAACCTGTAAGACTTTGGGGAAGTCCAGATGTTCCAGCGGTATGGGCGGAGTTGCAACAATTACAAGTGGATTATATCAATACAGATCAAATTGAAGCTTTGGCTGCTTATTTAAAAACCAAATAAAGCGTAGATGGTAACCTTCGATTTGATCATATCTTGTGGCAAGATCGTGGCCAATGTGGTCTCTCGTTTCATCGGCTAGTCAAAAAGGACCCAATTATTTTTGTATCAATAGCGCTGATGCTATGCCAAAGAAATGAACCGTTTTAAGGAGCTCTCGAAACATGACGAAAGAAATTCATGTGATTGGTTAGCGACAAGAAGATCTCAAAGTTGAACAATGGTACGCCCCCCCCCTAAGGGCACGTAAGTTTACGTTTTGTCAAAAAATAGGATAAGATAAGCCGGGAAGCCATCGCTCACCTAGCAGCTAAAAAATCGACTCAGGCGCTGAGTGCAAATCAAAAGAAATTCACTAAGTTTGACAGCGCTATTTTTAGGAATATTTATTGGATCAATCCAGGCTGAAGCATTCAAAGAAATAGACCATATATAAGTCTATGAACACCAATAAATAAAAAAATCATGCGTAGGTATCAAAAATATATTTTTAGTTTCATAGCGACATGTGTGCTCGCTTTCAACGTTTACGGACAAACAAAATACTATCTCACTGCTCCCAGGTTGTTTGACGGTGAAACCATGCACACAGATTGGGCGTTGGTGGTTGAGGGAGACAAAATCATCTCAGTGGGACCTAGCCAAACAATAGCCATTCCTGAAGGGTCCGTTCAAATAAATTATCCCAACGCAACCCTGATGCCAGGGATGATTGAAGGACATTCACACCTCTTGTTATATCCTTATAATATAACGGATTGGGACACTCAAGTATTGAAAGAAACGGATGCTTACCGAACGATCAGGGCTACAGTACACGCCGAAAAAACCTTATTGGCGGGGTTCACTACTGCTAGAGATTTAGGTACTGAAGGGGCCGGATATACTGATGTGGCACTGAAAAGGGCGATCAACGAAGGAATCATTATCGGACCAAGATTGATGGTGGCCGGAAGAGCGATTGTGGCTACGGGATCTTATGGACCCAAAGGATATGACTTAGATCAAGAAATTATGTTGGGCGCGGAATCCGCTGACGGCAATGACTTGATTAGAGTGGTAAGAGATCAGATTGGTAAGGGTGCAGATTTCATAAAAATCTATGCAGACTATCGTTGGGGAATCAATGGGGAAGACCGCCCTTCTTTTACCCTTGATGAGCTAAAGTTGATCAATGAAGTTACTCGAAGCAGTGGAAGAGTAATGGTTTGTCACGCCAAATCAAAAGAAGCAATCAGAAGGGCTGTTTTGGCGGGTGCAGAAACCATTGAGCATGGAGATTTCATTGATGTAGCATTAGGTAAATTAATGAAAGCGAATAACGTCACCTATATACCGACGATTTCTGCAGTGGATGTGATTTCACAATACCGTGGTTGGGATAAAGGCGGTGCTGAAACACCTTTAAATGTGTTGAATAAAAGACAAAGTTTCAAAGACGCCATTGCTTCTGGAGTGTCCATAGGCATGGGTGGAGATGTAGGGGTCTTTCCACACGGCGAAAATGCCTCCGAAATGGAGCTGATGGTGGAATACGGCTTACCTACTATGGACGCACTCAAAGCAGCTACGAGTGTCAATGCGAGGGCTTTTCATCTCGAGGATCGACTGGGTTTTCTCAAGCTAGGATTCATTGCAGACATAGTGGCGGTTGGAGGAGACCCTAGTAAAAACATATCAGATGTTAAAAAAGTAAAGTTTGTCATGAAAGAAGGAATCGTTTATAGAAAGGAATAAAGCCCCTTTTGATTCTATTCAATCGACCCATCTTTGAGTATTTAAAAGAAGATAGAAATAGATCGCCAATAACATCCCAGGTTGCTATTGGGACTCGGTTATAAGCTAATGTTTTATTAAACCAAGCTAATTAGGAGTCGGTTGACCTGACGAGAGAGGCAAAAAAAAACCCTACGACTTCGTAGGGTTTTTTTAACAAATGTTCTATTGAGTTTATTTATTTTCTCCAGCTAAGTCAAAAATTCCTTTTTCTAAATCAACATGACCAATGTGCAGATAAATTTGGTCTTCATGACTGCCACTGACAAGACTCCAAAATGTTTTTCTGGATTCATCAGCGCTATCACTTTGTGGTGTGGAAGCGGTTACGGATGTAGCAAAGTCTACCAAAGAATTATAGCATTGCCATACTTCAACTTCAGGACCTGAGCCCATAAAATGATAGGACACGCCCCCAGCGATTGAAGTGCCAGCGGTTACTTCAGGCTTGATGCGCCAGTCGAAAAATGCATTTCCCATTGTAAACCAGCTTCCTGAAGAATTGTATTTTCCAACAACCATTACAAAAGGGACATCAAAATTCACCTTATCAACAGTTTAAAATCCAGTAGTTGAATATGCGCCTCTGACCTCATCTGTGTGTCCGTCCGAAAAAGCCTTGTATTCAGCCCAATCATTGGTTAGTGCCTCTTTTTCTTTTTGATCTTTGAGGGCATTGATCTTGTTTGTGATATTTTCAGCTGAAAGAGCAGCATCAGCATGATAATCCTCCATGGTATTGTATTGCTCATAGATCACAAAGGTGTGGCCAGAACCATACCAATGCCTAAAAAGCCATCCGCCGGTCAACTTTCTGTTTTTGCCCATTGCCAAATCTTCAAATTTTTTATGTAATTCGATAAATCTCGGCACCTCTGAAGCAGAAATATCATTGAAGTATGTGGCGGATTCGTAAGTCAATGTATTTTGAGCATTTAAAAAGCCAAAACACAAAAAGAAAGTGAACGTAAAAATTAATTTTCTCATGTTTAAATAATTTATGGTTGTGTGTTAAATCACAAAGTAATGTTTTTTTTCTAAACATAGAAAAAAATTAAACAGTAGTATATGCATACATGGTCGGCGTCACTTCTTTTTTTATTCGTTATGGTCTTAAATTTTTTAATAAAAAGATAAAAGGAACTCCAATTTACCATTGAGACAAGCTACCCTTTGAGTCAGTAGTTTTTCTATTCATGAAGTGTCCTGAAATCACATCAAAATATATTAGTTAATTTTTTTATATACCGCTCATTAAATACGCGAAACGCAAGAAAATAAACTTTTTTTTTGCGTTTATGTTTGATTCAAGGGCTAAATTCGCCATAATCAACTTGTTCAACCAATGAAAAATTTCAAATACTTCCTCTTTTTAATCGTACTGTTCTCATTGCTTTCGTTCACCTATTGTACTGGAGATGACGGTGATTTGAGCAATGACGTCGCGACAATTTTAGATGCAGATAGTGATGGAGTAAGCGATGATAAAGATAGTTGTGATGATACGCCTAGCGGAGCGACAGTGGATCTTGACGGATGTGCGGCATCACAGAAAGATACTGATGGAGATGGTGTAAATGACGACTTAGATATTTGCGATGATACGGCAATAGGTACAACAGTAGACGCGAATGGTTGTCAGATATTCCTTTATCTTGACGAAAATGGAATTACCGTTAAAGCGATGGAGGGTGCTGTTGTGGGTGAAGTATACCTATTGAATGACATAAGCTATGTGGTGGTAGACGCTGAGATGTTGGCTCAAATGATTAAGCTTGATGAGGACGTAACCAAAGTGGTCACCACGCAAATTACCGATATGAGTGTGCTCTTTGGAGAGGCTAGTTCCTTCAATGAAGACATACGCTCTTGGGATGTGAGTAATGTGACCAATATGGCTGATATGTTCTGGAAGGCCACTTCTTTTAATCAAGACATAAGTCCTTGGGATGTAAGTAATGTCAACGATATGGAAGGGATGTTTTCGCTTACGGATGCATTCAATCAAGACATAAGCTCTTGGGATATAAGTAATGTAAGCAAGATGGGTTATCTGTTTTGGAGAGCGACTTCTTTCAATCAAGATATTAGTAGTTGGGATGTCAGCAACGTCACGAAGATGGATTATATGTTTTGGGAAGCTTCCTCCTTCAATCAAGATATTAGTAGTTGGGATGTCATCAGCGTCACCAATATGCAAGAAATGTTTTACGAAGCGACTTCCTTCAATCAAGACCTCAGTGGCTGGAAGGTAGGCAATGTAGTTTATTGCTGGAATTTCAGTCGAGATACGCCTGCTTGGATATTGCCCAAGCCCAACTTTACCAATTGTAATTAATAGCGCGAGAAAGCATCTCTCTTCCACCTTATTTAATCCTTTGCTAAGAATTTATTCTTAGCAAATGGGACACTCATTAATGTTTTATGATGGTAAAGTAGGTGAGCAAAAAGCTAGGATACACGTACCTCAAAGCGATTCGCTGATGATCATGTAGAGATCACGAATCTATCCAATGAGATAGGTCAGGGCCATTGTAGACTATTCAGTAGCCATTGTACTCGATCCATCATATACATATGCTTATATAAATAGAGGTATTGCCAAGGAAGTAATCAATGACCTCAGAGGCGCTTTTGCCGACGGTAAACAGGCCGCAAATTTGGGAGATCCAGATGCGGCCAATTGGGTAGCCAAACAATTTATTGACATTAAATAGAGCCATGTATGACAAAATTGTTGCAACTAGTGTTGATACAATGAATGAACATTCCAAAATCAAGAAGTTCATTAGATACCTCCAATGAGCTATCGGTCTTTATTTTATGATTTGACGAAGATTGTCCAAAGTTATTATTTATATCACCATCTCAGTAGCGGAGAATACGGTGAATTTATTATCTTAAACATAATTTATGTAGATCAGTCATGATCAGCAACTATTGCTGTGTTTCATATTACCATCAATGACAAATGGACTTTATAACTAACCCAATTTACGTTTTAATGATTTTGTGCTTTATGGTCATTGTATCCGTATATGCTGGCAAAACCAAATTTGGTAAACAATTTGGTGCCGCTTTGATCGTGATTCTATTGACCGCGGTACTCGCAAACCTAAAACTGATCCCTTCTGCATCCAACAGTATTGATTTGTATAGTGCGATTTTTAAATACCTCGCACCCATCTCTATTTTTTACTTGTTACTGAAGGTTAACTTAACCTCAATTAAACAAGCGGGACTACCGATGGTGGGTTTGTTTTTAATTGGGTCATTAGCAACCACTCTTGGGATACTCCTTTCATGGAGTATTGTATCCCCAGAAAGTGTCTTAGGGGAAGATGGAAAAGTTATTGCGGGTATGCTGACCGGAACATACACCGGAGGAAGCCTCAACTTTAATGCGGTTGCTTTGGAATATGGCTTTCAGGAAAAAGGCATATTGTATGCGGGAACTATTGCGGTAGACAATGTGATCACCACTTTATGGATTATGATTACTTTGACTTTTCCAATGGTTTTAAAACGTTTCTGGAAAGGCAAAGCCAAGATAAAATCAACTGTTAGCGATTACAGCGAAGTACCTCTTGAAGACGAGGGTATTGATTTAATCTCTCTTATGTGGTTGATCTTTTTAGGAGTTTCATCTTATTATGTCTCTGACATTCTTTCAGGTCTTTTACCTAATATCCCATCGATCCTCATACTATCCACCATAGGAATCGTTTTGGCACAAATCAAAGTTGTCGCAAATTTAAAAGGCAGTCACAATTTAGGCCTTTATTTGGTCTATTTGTTCTTGGCAGTAATTGGGGCTTATTGTGAAGTCAGTGCAGTCACCGAACTCAAGGAAATAGGGATTACGCTCCTCTTGTTTAGCGGTTTGGCGGTAATATTTCATGGGATGTTGATCATACTGTTTGGTGGGTTAATCTATCCTGATTGGGAAATGATTGCGATTGTAAGCCAAGCCAATATAGGTGGTGGAGCAACTGCCATTGCACTGGCTGAAACCTTTGACCGTAATGAGTTGCTATTGCCTGCTATTGTAGTGGGCACCTTGGGTAGTGCATTAGGTACCTATTTAGGTTTTCTGGTGGTTTATTTACTCTGAAATCTGATTTTATACATTTTATGAGCTCAAGAAGTGCCAAGAAACCGTTCACTATCAGATATTTACACATCATTATTATTAAGCCTTTATCTTCCTATTTGACCTAGTCCTCAATGATTTGGTTAAGTCAAAAGAGAAGCCGTCACAAAACGCAACGGGGGTGATGAGGTTACTTTATGGGCTTCTAGTCGCCTAAATAAAAAAAGTCCTTAAAATCGTATTGAGGCCTATTAGTGATAATCTTCATATTCGTGCTTCCATCTTTTATGTGACCATAACCAATTGGATGGGTTGTCTATGATATCTTTTTCCAACAAGCGTACAAATAGCTCTAGTATATCGTATTCGCTAGCGTTTTTGTTGTCATAAGAAATCAACTCCATCTTGACGACATACATTTTTTTAAAAGAAAAGTCGGCTGGTCTTTTATTAAAAGCAAACTGAAACGCTGACTATCTTATGCGTTTAATTTTGTTCAGACATTTCAACATTGCATAGGATTTCTATGATGGGTGCGACAGAGCTCACCGCTCCAGAGACACCAAAATCATTTCTATCAACACTTCCGAAGAGCTGAAAACCAACTTTGTCAAGACCATCTTTGGTTTTAGTTGATCCTATATGATTTGCAGTTAGGGTGACCTCTTTGGTATTGCCTCTCATCGTTAAATCCCCAATCACTTCGTAGGTATTTCCTCCAGATTTGATGAATGATTTACTCGTAAAGTCGATCGTTGGAAGATTTCCCATATCAAAAAAATCATCACTTTTTAGGTGTTCGTCTCTGCCTTCAGCACCTGTACTGACGCTACTTACTTGGGCTGTAAATGTCACTTTAGCACCTGTGAAATCTGCTGGGGTTCCACTTGCTACGGAAGCTTGAAACTGCATAAACCTACCATTTACAAATGAGATACCAGAATGTTTTGCATTGAACATGATACTAGAGTGATTCGGATCTATTTTCCAAAGTTGGGCATTGGCACCACTAAGAGTTAAAAGCGTGATGGATAGCAATATGAGGAATCTGTTTGTCATAAAATCTTGTTTTATTATTATCACAATATAACGAGATTTTAAATTTCTTCTTGACAACTTTTATAAGGGCGGTAAATTCAAGAGATGGCAATAGCTCAATACTATTGCTGATTGAATATAAATTACCTTTCAGTTTAGGACGCATCCTATGGAAATCCTAAATGATAGTATTTTGATAGCAATGACAATCTTTAATTGCTTATAGAGCGGACGGTAAATCGCCTGCGATAATCAAAAGAGAAGGCGAAAATGTGAATACAAAAGAGGATGCCGATATGGCGTATACATTGAGTAAGAATACAGCAAACTTTCTTTATTTATAGTTGGTGTGTAGACCAATAGGGATGACCCAATAGCGTCAATGCCTGGCTAATAAGAGGGGCTATAGAGGGCCACATGTAGTACGGATTCCGAGTGACTGGCTCCCAGTCCTTGATGTACCAAAACACGTCACTTCTGATTATCTTAAATTATTTATTTTTCTCCGGAACGGCTTCTATTAGCATGCGATATGCTTGACTTAAGGACTCTGCTGCTGCCTGTTGTCCTTTGTAATGCCCAAGTCTCACAATAACCAAATCATGAGATGGAATGATGGTTACGGATTGCCCTCCTGCCCCAAGCATCATATATGCATCTTTTGGGATCGGTAGGCGACCATCCCCGTTTACCCAGAATAGGCCACCATAAATAGGGCGACCATCCGCAAGCCACGGCTCAGCAAGTGTACTCACGAATTTTGTAAATCCTTTGGGTAAAAGTTGTTCACCATTCCAAAGTCCTTCTTGCAAATAGAGATTACCTAATCTAGCCCAATCACGGGCAGAAGCAAATTCATAGCCTTGGGTAAGGAAGTTGCCGTACGGGTCAGTTTCCATGACCATCGTGCGAATGCCAAGTTTATCAAATAATTCTCTTTGAGGAAAGGTGTGATAATCTTTCCCGGTACGTTCTATCCCCAAGCGATTCAGGTAATTGATCAGTACAGGATCGGAATTCCGGTACCTACCGACTGTATTTGGCAGCCATTGTTGAGGTAAATTAGCCGCGTAGTCAAATGAATTGATTCCCCCTGTATAAAGATAGAGATGGTCAGGATATCCTGCCGAAGAATCAAAATCAGGATCTTGAGGTGCTCTACAATATAAACCACTCGACATGTGCATGATGTCCATAATTCTAATATTGGCTCGTCCGTCTCCTTTGCCTTGCCATTGAGGAATGGGTGCTGATTGTTCTAGGTTATAAATGCCCTGCTGAATCAAGATTCCCATAATGGTTGCGGACAGACTTTTGCCCATAGACCAACTTTCCAGAGCTGTATTTTTCGTTATACCATTGCCATATCGCTCGCAAATGATATTACCTTTGTAGGTCACCACAAAGGCGGCAGTTAATGCTTCTTCGAGGGAAAATGCGGCATCTAGCGCTTTTGATACGAAGTCCATGTTAATTATGTCGGCCATATCTGAGGTAGGCAATATACTTCCCATCGGCCAAGGGGTCGTGGAGGCTATAGGATTACGGGAAATTTTGACTGGCTCAAAATACAACGAGTTTCTCCCTTCAGGTAAACAAATACATCCCAGGTCACCTGTATAAATAGCGGTTCGCGTTAGCCCGTTTGGAAGGGATATTGATACAGATTTCTTTTCATAATCGATCATGGGTTTTCCAGCCTTGGCTCTTTCTGAATACGGAGCAGTAAAATAGCCCACATGCTCAGCGGCAAACTCGGGAGACAATCCTGTAATAAATACGGCAGAACACATTATTTTGGCATAGCCTGCTGTATGATGGGATAATGCATCGCCTGGAGGCGCTTGGTATGAGGTATTTAAGGTGTGTTCAGCAGCTCGAGCCAACATGTTGTTTTCCTCTTTTAATACTTGGGCTGTACTGATGATTGCAGCCAAAAGAAAAGGGATCAAGAGCAAGGGTTTCGTAAGTTTTTTCATAGCAAGGGGGTCAGTTGAAAAAGACGACTTAAAAAGAATATAGCTTGTGTTATCAGGTTAATTAGGGAGCTATGTAAATTATATTCTTTATAGACCCTACTAAAATACCCTACTAATGGATAGTATCCAAAGAATTTCTATGACCATAATTTTATTAATTTATTTGAGCTTTAGGTGATGGCTCAAGTTGATTTCAAATTGTCTTGTCTCATTGTGAAGTCAATAAGAACCTAGATAAAAAATAAAATCAGTTCATTCGTATCTCCAAGTTTCTTGGTTTAAGTAGTTACAGATTGATAATGGGGTAGTATTTTTATGGTGGAGAGAGGGAGGTAAACACCAAATTTTGAGACTACCTGATCTGCGCATTTTATAGTTATTTTATGATTGAGATACTTGCCCTATCATCTAATTAAGATGGAATAAATGGTGTTTTTTTGTATATTAGATTTTTTAACTCGTACTTTACGAGTAACAATCAAAACAAAAAATAAAATGCAAAAAATAATTTTACTATTATTTATAGTAGGTATTACTGTTTCATGTGCTCCTGAACAAAAAACAGAAATGACACACGAAGTAGTTCTCAATTCTATTGGTTATGATACTTCTGTTGATGGCACCAAGATGCCACTTTATGGAGGATCCATGTCAACCATTGAATTGGTAGAAAATTACGTGAAAGCTCATAATGACAGGGATCTTGAAGCCATCCGTAACATTAATGCAGTTGAAAACTTTAAGGTTTGGGACGCTACGGGCCAAGTAATTGAAGGTTCAGATGCGCATATTGCCTTTTTGACTGAGTGGTTTGCCCAAACTAATCCCCAATGGAAAGGAAATTATGTGATAGCCAATGAGTATACCGATAAAGAGGGACAACTGCAGCAGTGGGTAACTTCTGGTTATGATTTAACTTTTACTGAAGGGGGCACAGAAGTAAAGGTAAACCAGGTACTAGATGCCCTTATCGTAAATGGCAAGATTCAAATGTTTTATGTTAACCAAAGAATCATGACGCCTAATGAGTGATGAATCTTTTGAGCTTAAATTATAAATATAAAGCCTTGACTTTGTCAAGGCTTTATATTTATAAAAAGGATCTAACTAATCGATTGAAGGTTCGTTCTTAAAAAAAATAAACTAGCTAACCCCTAAAATTTGAGTTCCAGCAGTTAGTTGTCATCTTTCAAATAGCTTAGAAAATCTAAACAAGGGAGGTGTCGTGCGGATGTATTCTTGATAGCTGTCTAGATGCCCCCATTTTTCCATACCAGCAACTTCTAAAATCCTGACACCACTTACATGAACCAATAGAAAGTAAGTGAAAAATGGAGAGATTAAAGTGATAAACTGCCAATTTGATAAGGAGGAAAAGGACATAATGGAAATCCCTGTCCATAAGGTGATTTCACCAAAGTAGTTGGGATGCCTTGCGTAAGCCCAAAGACCATGGTGAACAAATTGATCCTTATTGTCAGGTTTTTTTCGAAATCTAGACTTTTGCCAGTCGGCAATAATCTCTACAGCAAAACCGAAAATAAAGACCAGCATGCCGAGATAAAAAAATCCATTTAGAATGACCCCAATTTCGCTTGCGATTGCGGTTAAGGCGCACATGGTACATAAAGAAACCCACATTCCTTGCAACGTCCATGCCATAAAGAACCGTGTGGGAGAGGGTTTGATCGTTGCAAACCTTTTATCTTCTCCGGCTTTTTGAATTCTTCTAAATAAGAAACTGCCCAAACGGATGGCCCAAAGGATGATGCATCCGGCTAATAGGATACTCCCAAAATTGAGGTTCATCGAAGCGTAACTATGGTAGCTGATATAACTCACAATCAATATGTAGGTACCACTTCCTGTTAGGTCATAAAACTTTTCTGTTTGAAAAAAATAGGCAGGAATAAATAAAAGCCATTGAATGAGAAAGGCCATAAAAACAGCCTGCTGAATCATCTGCAGCCCCGTCAAAAGCGCGATGGCAGATCCAATGAGAAAGGCGATGAGGGCAAAAAATAGATTAAGTAGCGCTGGCTTCATGATGCTTTAAGTTTTTGTACAAGGCCTTGTAAGTATAGGGTTATAAGCTATTGCTGTTGATTAAGGAATATATGATGAATAAAATCAGATAAACTGCTAAATAGATTCGGTAGTAATTTCTTGTTTTGAGGTAAGCTATGTTATCTGGATACATGTTGTTGAATAAACCGAGGATCTCTTTTTTGAACAAAGGTCTAATGTTGATTTTCCAATCATCAGTTTGGTAAACAATTTTCCTGAACTTACTCCTAAAATAGGTACTGGGAATGCTCCAGATCATTAAAATAGCGAACATTACATACTTATCTGTCATATATAAAGATAAGTAAGTGCAGTTAAATGGGTTGTATTAAAATAAAAAATCATCAATTATGTAAATTTTTTATAATGTTTAAGCTGTTTTTGTTGATTTATCCCTACAACCACTTGTTGACTGGTATGATTAAGATCATCAATAATCCTCTTGGGGGTAAACATAAAAGGTTTGAGTAATTCAAGAAAGTGGCTAAATTCATTATTCTTCCATTCCCAATCACATAAAAATTCACAACAGATAACTGAGAATCATAAAGTATTGAAAGCAATGCGCTTGATTGTCTATTAGGCGACTAATGGAGTGAGTGAATTTATGTGAAGCGAAGCTACTTTCTGAATACCTTTATCAATATTAAAATGTGAGAATTGACCACTCAAAAAAAATACATTGTGACTAATAATATAAATGGATAAATTAGTTCTTTTTTTCGGCTGAGGTTGCTAGCACCTAGTGTTCTCAGCTTCTTGGTAGTTATATTAACACTCTCGTTTAGTTGGGGTTATTCATTAAAATTTAAAACATGCGTGCATTTATCTTAATTATTGGCTGTCTTCTGTTCACTTTTCAGATCCAATCACAAAAGTTGGACTCTGTATTCAATAAATTAAAATATCGAAGTATCGGACCCTTTCGAGGAGGCCGTGCAAATGCTGCGTCGGGTGTAGTGGGGGATCCCTTGACTTATTATATGGCCACTACTGGAGGAGGCGTTTGGAAAACAACGGATGCAGGCCAACATTGGCTCAATTGTTCAGATGGATTCTTCAAAATGGGATCGGTCGGGGCGATTGCCGTCTCTGAAAGTCAATCCAATGTGGTATATGTAGGTATGGGGGAACATGCGCCTAGGGGTGTAATGACTTCGCATGGAGATGGTGTATATAAGTCTACAGATGCAGGTAAAACCTGGAATCATATGGGATTAAAAGAAACACAACACATTTCGAGGATTGTCATTCATCCAAATGATCCCAATGTCTTATGGGTTGCCGCTCAAGGCGCTTTAAACGGCCCAAATGCCGATCGTGGTATTTTTAAGTCGTCAGATGGTGGTAAAACATGGAAAAAAACACTTTTTGTTAATGAATTGAGCGGAGCGAGCGAATTATCAATTAATCATCAAAATCCCGACGTCTTATATGCAGCTATGTGGGAACATATGAGAACGCCATGGCAAGTGATCAGCGGGGGCCCTGGTAGCGGTTTATACAAATCAATAGATGGTGGCGAAACATGGAATATGATTCACGAAGGATTGCCTGAAGAAAAAGGAAAGATGGCCATAGCAGTATCTAGGGCAAACCCAGATTGGGTATATGCGCTGATTGAAAGCGATTCGAAGCAAGAAAAGGGAGGCCTATTTTTATCTAAAAATGCAGGGGAAAAATGGACTCGAATAAGCCAAGATCATCGGCTTTTACAGCGTGCGTGGTATTATATCGAACTGAGCTTAGATCCTAATGATGAGAATACGGTTTATGTCCTAAGTGCAAGCACGTATCGCTCAATAAATGGGGGAAAAGATTGGGATAGAATAAAAAGTCATCATGGAGATTATCATGATCTTTGGATTAATCCAAAAAACTCGAAAAACATGGTTCTTTCGAGTGATGGAGGTTCTGAGATTTCATTTAACGGAGGGGAGCTTTGGTCAAGGATTGACAATATGCCTACCGCACAGTTTTATAGAATCTCCACAGACAACTTATTTCCTTACAATATTTACGGAGGTCAGCAGGATAATACAAGCGTTAAAATAGCCAGTATTGGATTGGGGTCCTCTGGAATTAACGAGTCGGATTGGACCAGTTCCGCTGGCGGGGAAAGTGCTTTTTTAGCTTTTGACCCCAATAATCCGGTCAAAGTAATGGGTGGAAGCTATTTGGGTTCTATTGATTTATTGAATACCATGGCCAAGGCGAGCTCTCAAGTCATGATAGAGCCTAATCTCTACCTTGGTCTTGCCGCCCGAGACATGAAATATGTATTTGATTGGAATGCCCCTATCATAAAATCATTGTACGAGCCAAACACCTACTATCATGGCGCTCAATACGTGTTGAGATCTAGAGACGAAGGCTTGTCATGGCAAGTGATCTCGCCCGATCTCACCGCCAATATCGATGCCAAGCAAGGTAAAGGTGGTGGTCCCTATACGGTAGAGGCGGTGGGGGCAGAAAATTATGGTGCCCTCAGTTATCTTATAGAATCTATTCATGAAAAAGGGGTGATGTACATAGGAAGTAATGACGGTAAGGTTCATCTTACCAAAGATGGGGGTAGCACATGGACTGATGTTACGCCTAAAGGACTACCGGAAACCTTAATCAATGCCATTGAGGTCTCCCCTCATGATCCCGCCACCGTTTATCTAGCCACCACTCGATACAAATTCAACGACTATCAGCCGGGGCTATACAAAAGCACCAATTATGGCAAATCGTGGAAATTAATCACTAATGGAATTCCCGTAGGTGCTTATACCAAAGTAGTGCGAGAAGATGATGTCCGGAAAGACCTACTTTTCGCCGGTACGGTTACGGGGATGTATGCTTCATGGGATGGTGGTTTGAATTGGTCTCCCTTTCAACTCAATTTACCGATTACGCCGATTACTGACCTTGCTATTAGTCATGGAAATGTAGTTGTTGCAACGCAAGGAAGGTCTTTTTGGATTTTGGATGACTTAGCATTATTGCGTCAGTACGATGGTACGATGGGCAAAGGTAACTTATATACACCCGCACCGACATATATTGCCAATTGGTCGAGCCAACTCAACGGTGAGGGAAGCGATGGTACGAGCATTCTTTCTGGTGTAAACCCGGCAAGTGGAATGGTTCTATATTATGATTTGCCCGTGCTAGATGAAGAAATGGAGGTCTTGTTGACTATTAAGGATAACAATGGACAAATTGTCGATGTGTTTTCGACTAATGAAGACAAGGACTATATTTCTTATGAAGGAAATCCATCTAGAAAGCCTATAATATCCAAAAAAACAGGTCTTAATAGATTTGTTTGGGACCTTAGATATCCTATCATGCCAGGTATTCCCAAGGTGTATATTGAAGGTAGTTATTCGGGACATCAAGTCATGCCAGGTAATTATCATTTGACCCTTACCTATGATCAAATGCGTCACGAAACAATGGGTGCGCTGCTGCCTAATCCCTTATTTGACTTAAGCGAGGCAGATTACCAGGAGTATCATGATTTTATGAATCAAGGGGAAGCAAATTATACAGAAATGACCATCCTGACCAATAAGCTACATCAAGCGAATGAAAAATTACAGGCATTGCTAAACGAAATGGATACTTCCAAGCAAGCGGATCTAATGACCAAGGGCAAAGCCCTTAGTCAGGAATTAAAACAGTGGGATGAGCTAATGGTACAAAGATTGTCTAAAGCATATGATGATGTAGAGAATTTTGAGAATGGATTCACGGCTCATTACTTGACAGTTATTAACTCGGTAGATAGCCGTATTCCGCGGATTACCGCAGGGGCAAAATCCAAATTGATCGAATTAAACGGTGTCTGGTGGGGTCATAAAAAAACGGGAGAAGAGCTACTTAAAGACAAAATTGGAGGTTTCAACCAAGCGTGTCAAATGGCGGGTATTGGAGCAGTTTTTGTAAATTAGAAAGCTAGCGATCAATGGCTAGACGCCATAAGAATTTTTAATCGCTCGTTAAGAAGTCTTCTTGTTCTCAAGTGTAAAACAAGACTTTTTTTAAGTAAACTGAACGTGCTTTGGAAGCTACTATTTTTTCCAAAGCGCAATTGGTTTTAGGGCTTCAGATCGATAGGGGAGATTAATTTTCTGCCCACTTCCAGCGGAGGCATAGGCGGCATGGATAATTTCTAATACTGCTTTTCCGTCTTCTCCGGTTACCAATGGTTCTTTATTATTTTTCACGCAGTCTACAAAATGTGCAAATTCTTGGGGAAATCCATAATTCCAAATTTCCTCGTACATGGTAAAGCTCCATCCTTGGGTATTGCCTGCTTTTTCGACAGCATAATCTACCCCTTTTTCACTGTAAGTAAGAATTGAATTCCCTTGTAATACATCAGCATAGGCTACTCCAGTACTGCCATGAATCTCGGCTCGATCATCCATTCCCCCCTTTTTAGTCCAGCTTTCCTCTGCAAGGGCGGTTACATTATTATCAAACTCTAAAATAATAATGGAATTATCATCTCCTTTGGTTTTATCCGCGTGGACGGAGGTTTGCATTTGTGCATAGACTGAGGTCACGCGTGCGTTTGGATTTAGCCAACGAAAGAATTGAATGGCATGGCAGCCCATGTCCATTGTGACACCTCCTCCAGACCGTTCTACATCCCAGAAGTGATCCGCGTGTGGACCATCATGTTTTTCGGATTGTTTGAAAAACACAGGCGTGCCTAGCGCCCCTTCATCTAGCAAGCTTTTTAACCGCACATATTTAGGAGTAAAGCAAAGTTCTTCAGCATACATGAGTTTTACCTTGTTTTCTTTGCAGGCGGCAATCACTTGTTTTCTTTGCAGGCGGCAATCATTTGATCTGCTTCATGGAGGTTTAAACATAGTGGTTTTTCTACTACGAGGTGTTTTTTTGCTTTGGCAACTTTGAGGGTAATTTCACAATGCAAATAATTCGGGGCGCCAATTACCACCAAATCGATGGTTTCATTTGCCAAAAAATCATCAAGGTTGGTATACCAGTTTGGAATGTTAAACTGCGCTGCAAATTTCTTGACATTTGATTTGGTAGGAGACATTACAGCGACAATTGAGGCATCTGAGACCATTTTAAGGGCTTCTGCATGAATGGTGGATATAAACTGGGAGCCAATGAGTCCTATCCCTATTTTTTTATCGATCATCTTATGTTATTATTTATCTTGTGTACCTTATTTTATAAAGGACCTCTTTTAATGAGGTCCTTTATAAAATAGAAAAATTGCTATTACTTAATGAACACGGAATTCACCATCAGTGTTGACTGACATGAGTACTTTCCAGGTCACCTGCTTGTAAAACCCACCACCCATTAGTGAATTGATTTCCGTTAGGTCAGGGATTTTGGGCGTCTTTTTCCAGCCGCCATCAAGCACATCGTCGTAACTCATATAGCCATCGGCAGACAGATAATTCCAGTTATACCCACTACCTAATGGTGATAACACTTGTGCAGTGGTCCATATTTTTTGAGAAGTTTCGTCTGTAACCATCATTTTATTGATGTATTTACCCCAAACCGTACCTTGAAGTTCGTTCATTTTGGCGACATTGGTGATTTTTGATAAATTGAGTTTTACATAGTTGTGAAATTTCCAATCGCTATCTGCTTCCCAATTGGTTCTTTTCAAGATGACCTGACCGACTCGAAAAGAAGGAGCATTGAGTGCGCGTTGGACAAAGACTGCTGCATCAGGACCTATTGCATTGAGTACGTTTTGAGAACCATTTTGAAAAGTCGTTTCCAAATTGGCCACATTTTTTTCGTTACCAATACCTATGAAAAACATGATATTCGGCTCATCAGCAGTGCCTCCGACTCTTTCTAGCATCGCCCAACCCGTCAGATTTTCTTTTTTAATTTGGTCTTGTGCGACCAGACGCCAAAAATGACGCTCATTTTCTTTCATTATGGATACCTCAGATTCAGGCACACTTCTGAAGTCGTACATAAAGTGCTGAGCAAACCCAAAAGAGGGAGCGATAAGGGTGATTAGTAAAATTATTTTTTTCATGATTAAATCAGTTTTATGGTTAGTTGTTTTATTCTTAAATATAATGATTTATTTATGTTTTTTTTTCATTTATAATATTTTTTGGTGTTATAAATTAATCAAAAAGACCAAAAGGATAGCCGAATGGCTTCATGTTATTTGCCTAGCGTATGTCATAAAAGCGAGATGAGCAGCTCAAGCTCGATGATTTAATAACTTGATGTTAGGGCAAGATCATTTATTCATATCAAGCTTTTCTAATTTAAAAAGGGAATTCCTTAACCACGAGGCAAATAATCCCAATCAGTATTTTATTCAAGAAATGGATTACGGTGATCTATGCAAGATGGTAATTTTAGGAATCATTGACATAACTGCTATAGGAGGTGATCAAATCTTTTAAAAGGGGGTCAATAGAAAAATGGATCCGTGTTTGGTAGTTGATGATAGCGGTCTTGATATTTCATTTTTTCCTTTTAAAGTCTTAAATTGACTAGGTATGGTCATAATTACATGGGTTATTTTAGTCGGATTTGCCGTTTGGTTTCTGTATGTTTTTGTTGCGGATATCATCGAGCACAGAGAGCAGCTAGAACCGGTAAGTTGGATCAAAACAGGACTGATAGGTTTTGGCGTTAATTTTTTTGACGTACTAGGGATAGGTGCCTTTGCGCCCCAAACGGCTCTTTTAAAATTCACCAAACAAACCTCCGACAAGTTAATACCAGGTACCATGAATGTGGCCAATACATTTTCGGTCCTTATTCAGGCCATTATATTTATACAAGTAATTGAAGTTGAACCTACCACGTTAATCTTAATGTTTTTAGCAGCGATGCTAGGTGCTATTATTGGGGCAGATATCGTAGCCAAGCTCTCCGAAAATAAAATTAGGTTCACCATGAGCATCGCGTTGTTAATAACTGCTGGGTTCATGTTTGCTAATCAAATGGATTGGATACAGGGTGAAGGGGTGGCTATCGGTATTCATGGATGGAAATTGATCATCGCCTGTGTAGTGAATTTTATATTGGGAGCACTCATGACCGCTGGTGTGGGTTTGTATGCGCCGTGTATGGCGTTGGTATTTTTATTGGGGTTATCTCCGCAAGTCGCTTTTCCAATTATGATGGGCTCTTGTGCTTTTTTAATGCCGCCGGCGTCTTATAAGTTTATTAAATCAGGTGCTTATAATAAAAAAGCGGCATTGGGAATGGCTATTCCTAGTGTTCTTGCAGTACTTATCGCAGCTTTTATTGTCAAATCGTTGCCCCTTGACGCGCTGCGATGGATGATTTTGGGAATCATTCTTTATACTTCAGCTACGATGTTTTGGAGTGCGTGGAAACCCCAATTAAAAGCTTAAATTTAAATGGACTAAATTCACTTATCATGTCTAATTACCCAAGTATATTTAATGATGTTATTGGACCCGTTATGAGGGGCCCCTCAAGTTCACATTGCGCAGCATCTCTTCGTATCGCTCGTATTTGTCTTGATTTAATGGGTGGTCAAATAAAGGATATTCTGATCGAGTTTGACCCCAATGGGTCTTTGGCAACGACCCATAAAGGTCAAGGCTCAGATATGGGATTATTTGGTGGTTTTTTAGGTTGGGATGCGGACGATGAGCGTTTACCTGAATCAGAAAAACACTTATCTAAGGCAGGTATTAATTATGCCATTCAAATAACTGAATTAGCCAATAAGCATCCCAATACTTATAAGATATCCTTAACAAATGATACCGAATACCGCGAATTAATTGCTATCTCTACGGGTGGAGGCATGATTGAGGTAATTGATATTGACGGTAATAGGGTGTCTATGGCTGGGGATTATTACGAAACCCTCATTTTTTGTGTCAATGCGGATCAAGTGATGCCTTATATAATGTCGACGATACCTTATGATGATGTTATTTATCATCAAGGTGAGAAATCATTTATTGAAATAAGATCGCAACAGCCTCTTGCTGAAAATATTTGTGGGGAAATCCAGCAAATGTTGGATGTACAGGCGGTCAAAAGGATCAGACCCGTGCTTCCCATTATGGCCAGAAAAGGGTTAGCTGTACCCTTTATCACTTGTGCAGAGATGATGACCTATAATGAAGGGAGAAATAAAGCGCTTTGGGAGTTGGCAGTTGACTATGAAAGTATTCGAGGCAATATAGGCAAGGGGGAGGTGATAGAAAAAATGAGGTCAATTGTCCGGATTATGGGGAATGCAATTGAAAGGGGTATAAAGGGCACCCAATATACCGATCGTATTTTGGGAAGCCAGTCCCCTGCTTATAAGAAAAAATTTGAATCTGATCAATTGATTGGAGGAGACGTATTGAATAAGACCATCATGTATGTGTCAGCTATCATGGAAGTAAAAAGTTCGATGGGTGTGATTGTAGCAGCGCCTACAGCGGGTTCATGTGGAGGGTTACCTGGAGTTGTTTTTGGTACGGCCCATTGCCTCCTTCTAGAGGAAGAGATGATTGTCAAAGCCATGCTTTCTGCTGGATTGATCGGCGTATTTATAGCGGCTCATGCGACCTTTGCGGCTGAAGTTGGGGGTTGTATGGCCGAGACAGGTTCAGGTGGCGGGATGGCTGCTGCTGCACTTGTCGAAATGAATGGCGGAAGTCTAGATCAATCCATTGCAGCGGCTTCACTCGCGTTGCAAAACTCTCTGGGAATTGTTTGTGATCCCATTGGTAATAGAGTGGAGGCTCCTTGCTTAGGACGCAATGTGATGGCCGCGACCAATGCGATATCCTGCGCCAATATGGCTTTATCGAATTACCAGCATTTGATTCCTTTGGATGAAGTAATTCAAACAATGAAGGAAGTCGGCGATCAAATTCATCATACGTTGCGCTGTACCAATTTAGGCGGATTATCGATGACACCTGCGGCCAAAAAAATAGAAGCCTTACTCGAAGAAACCCCGGCGATCTTTTTCAAAAGTTGTTAGCAAAAAAGGATGTAAAAAACAAAAGTGAGGGGCTCACTGCGTGTTGCTGAGTAGATCTATTCTTAATAGCAAGATGTGGAGATTCCGATTTCAACTCAGGGCAATCTGATGCAGAGACCACTTAGATTACTTAAATGAGTGCTAATATCCGATGGCTTGTGAAATTAGATAAGAAGTGCAACGCTTGTTTTTCCAAAATGGCGTCAAGAGCTTGTTCGAAATAATCAATAGTTAAAACGGATAAAAAACCTCGATTTGGAGGTTTTTTATCCGTAGGATAATTAGTTATTTAAAAAAATAAATTTTTCCAAAACAACACGATCGGTTAGATCCCTTAATTTCATTAATTCCTGGTAGGACTTGTCAGCATCCCAAGCGGGCCCAGTAGTGGTTTTTAGAAAATCAGAATACTTGTCATACCAATCTACGGTAAAGTGAGTCCAACTCATCTCAGTACCCACGCGGTCAATTCTTCGAGCCAAAGACCACCCTTTTCTAGGGTTACCTGTCGGAATTGACTTGGTCATCGATTTTTCAAAATCCTCATATGATTTGTATTTATCCTGCTTAGCCTTCATTAAATTCATAACGGCAATGTCGGGGATTGTAGTGACACCGGTCTGCATGACTTCCGCTACATTTAATACGGTAGTGCTAAAGACTATTTTTCGATTTGCATTGATGCTTTGACCAATTAATTGCAAGTGATCTTCGGTGATATCTGGGAGGCGCTCTGCCCAGCTAGATACTTTATAGTCTTCATCCATTTTATCAAGATCGTATGTGGTGACGGCAACATGGGTAAAGGGCGTTTGTGGGCCATTGATCACCTTCCATACATGCCAACCCAAGGCCTGGCCATCATCAATCATTTTTTGATTGGCTACTTTAAAATAGGTGTTTAATTGATCATCATATTCTGCAATATTTTCTGCTTTGATAAATGTAAAATCAAGCACTATATTTTGAGCGAAGATGAGATGGCTTTGAGCAAGCACAAATAGTAAGAATATTATTTTTTTCATTTGATTATGGTTTAGTGTTTAAAAAAAAAGTAAATATAACAAGCATATTGTAAGTCTTCAAACTAATGTTTCGAAAGATATCATAGATGATTCATGAAAAATTAGAATGATTTATTCAGAAATCGAATCAAAGGACTAGAGTGATTATGGCTTTCTCCATTTTAAAGATGAGAAGATGCAAATCATGGATATAGCCGATCAGCGCTGTTGGTGATACTTGTTTTATGCAGCGTAAAATTCAATTTGAAATGATAACAATATTTAATTTAAAAAAAGCAGTAGAGTTACTCATGAACGCTATTGATTAATCAGCCATTTCCAATAGGGCAAAGCCAAAGGAAGGAAGTATGAAATGCTCCTGATCTTTTCCAACTTTGTGTTTTTGCCCTGTCCAAAGGTCTTTCAAATGGGTAGGTTGCGCACCGAACTCTTTAAAGGCATACCAAGTCAGATAGGAGGCTGATGCCGCGTAATTGAAAAGGCAATATAATTTTTTATCTTCCTCTGTGCGAATAAACCCAGCCATGTGCACATTGTGTGGCGTCATCCAAATCACATTATTATGATCACTTAAAATGCTGAGTTCCTTTCTAAGGGTAATCAATTTTTGAGTATCACCAAAAATGCGGCCTTCAAGGGTAGCAGGATCCAATCTTTTTTCATTTCGCTTCCAATCGATCAAAGGGCGATGCATCCATCGATTATCATAGCTTTTTCCTTCATCTTTCAAATAGCTATAATCATTAGTATACCCCATTTCGTCCCCATAAAATAACATGGGAATACCGCCCATAAATAAGCCATGCGCTTGCATTAAAATAATTTTTTTTAAGGCAAGCTCTATTTCATCTTGATTTGATAATTCAATAGCTTTTTCTAGGCCACACAGTGAGGCCAACGATCCGCTGATGCGCGCATCATTGGTTTTGTGATTTACCGAGAATAACGCCCCTTTGGCCATTGAATTTTCATGCCAACCTGCATAATGATTTTTTAAAAAGGAACGATGATGGAATGGGTTGAATCCTGCTTGGGCTATCATATAATCATCATAACCCAAGCCTATATCGTCATGGCATCGTGTATAGGAAATCCAAGAGCATCCTATGGGTTTCTGCGAAATAACTTGCTGACCAGCTATCATGACACTGGTATCTCCAGTTGCAAGAGCATCCCATTGCAGTGCCATTTGGGTAGCGTTATAAGCGAGATCGCATTCTGAGCCGATGGTCTGTTGTGTTCCGAAATATTTTAAGATTTCTTCGGGAGCTACAATAGCCTCACCAAGAAGTGCCATGCCAGGACTCACAACCGATACACATTGTTTAATGAGGCGTAATAGCATGTGCGCTTTAGGTAAATTTTGACTTGTTGTGCCTGGTTGTTTCCAGATAAAGGCTGGGGCATCCAAACGTAAGACATCAACACCCATGTTGGCATAAAAAAGGATATTATCTAGCATGGCCACTAGGAGTTCAGGATTGCTGTAATTTAAATCCCATTGGTAGCGATGAAATACGGTCATCACCCATTTATTGCATTCCGGAATAAAGGTGAAGTTCCCAGGTGTATGGTCAGGAAAGACCTCTGGCATGGTTTGATCAAATTGATCAGGTAGGCTTCTGTCGTCATAGAAATAGAAAAAATCTTGGTAATAGGGATTCCCAGCTTTTGCTTTGAGGGCCCATTCGTGTTGGTTTGAGGTATGATTGAGGACAATATCCAGCATCAAGTACATTCGTTGCTCATTCATCCGTTTAATGAGCGCATGCAAATCTGAATTTTCCCCAAATTGTGCCGCGACTTTTTTGAAATTGGAAACGGCATAGCCTCCATCACTTTCGTTAATGGGACTTTCAAATACAGGCATTAGATGCAAAAAATTAACACCGAGTTCATGGAAGTAGCCAAGTTTGTCAGCAAGTCCTTTGAGATCCCCTGCAAAGCGATCTACGTATAGGCTCATGCCAGTAATTTCATTGCTCAAAAACCAGTTTCCTTTTTTTGTCTTGGTAGCATCTTTTTTCAGAAAGAGCGAAGACCTTGATTTATGTTGCTTTATCAGGGTGGTTAATAGCCCATCGAAGGCATTGTTTCGGCTCGGGTGTTGGCTATATATATGATCAAATAAGGACTCTATTTGGCTTAGTTTATCCAAAAAGCGATTTGAGAACACTTTATCTGCCATTGAGGGCTTCTTGAAATAAGTTTCTAGTAATTTTTGACCAAATTCAGCTAAGGAAGAAGTATTCATGTCGAACGTCTGCTATTTTAAAATCGATGAATTTAGATATTTAAATGCTTCCATAGCACCTAGATATTCACAGGTACGTGCTCCTGCTTTATTGGCATTCCATATTATTTTTTCCCAATCCTTGAAGCCGATTTCCTTTAAGGCTATTGGATTGGAATTAATTAATTGATAGAGAACCGCCCCAACAAAAGCATCTCCAGCACCTGTCGCGTCGATGGGAGTTATGGGGATACTGGCGATGATTTCCAGATCTGAACCAGCACTGAGCATGGTTCCGTCTTTACCTAGGGTAATGGCAAAGAGACCCGTGGAGGTTCCCCGCAAGGAGATCGCCGCATCAGCTACTGTAGAGCACCCAGTAATGAGCAGGGCTTCTTCCTCGCTGAGTTTAAAAAAATGAGCCTGTCGGATAAATGGCCAACATTGGTCAATGAAACTTGAGATATTGTCTTTAAATAATAAATGTCTATAATTGGGATCAAAGCTGATGATGCAGTTGTTTTCGGTTGCTTTTGACAAAAGGTCAAGATAGGTTTGTTGTAACGGACCTGGTAAAAAGCAGGTTGCCGAACCGAAATGGACAATGCTGTATGCTGATAATGATATCTGTGCCAAGTCGGCGGTACTTAATTGACCATCCGCACCGCGGTTGAAATAAAAATCTCTTTCACCGTCTTCCATTAAAGAGACAAAAGCAAAAGTCGTAAAAGACTTGGGATCTTGAATGACCCATTGCGTATCGACACCCATTTCTTCTAAAAGATCGATGAGGTAGTCTCCGAATGGATCTTGGCCCACTTTTGCAGCCATACCCACTTTACCTCCGAGTGCAGCGATGGCTGCAGCAACATTAGCAGGCGCCCCACCTGCTTTTTTGAGGAAGTTTTGTCCATTGGCCAAACGACTACCTCGGTCGGTACAGATCATATCAATCAGCGCTTCTCCAATACATAATACTTTCATTTGGTTCGGGTTTTTTTAGTTAATGAGTCATTGGCACATTTGCCTGATTATTTTTCTGATGGTTATTTTGGATGAGTAAGGTCAGAAAAGCGGCTATGATTAAAAAAACACCTCCGAAACTAATGGCTTTGCCTGGATCATTATCCAGAAAATGTTTTAGGATAAAACCAAAACTTATATTCTGCAGAAGCATGGGAATTACAATCATCATATTGATGATACCCATGTAGACACCATATTTTTCTTTAGGAATTTTGTCGACCACGAGCAAGTAAGGGATGCCCATCATACTGGCCCATGCAATTCCAAATCCAGTCATGGGCAGAAACAACATGTTTTTATCTGTAATGTGAGGAAAAGCCAACAAACCCACCCCTGCCATTACCAAACAAATAACATGGATCATTTTTGGACTCATTTTCTTTGACAACCAAAGAAGACCAAATGCGGAAACGAAAGTAACTATATTGTACCACCCATTCACGAGCCCAGACCAGCCAACAGCTTCATCATAAAGAGGGTTATTTTGATAAATATTAGTATCCCAAACGGATTGTGCGATACTTTTGGAAGCATTTTGCCAATAACAAAACAATGCATACCATTGGAAAAGATAGACCAAAGACAATTGCCACATGACCTTGGGCATTTGTTTTATGGCTTTAAAAATCTCAATAAACGGCGTATGAATATTGATTTGTTCTTTTCGAAGTAAGGCAAGTTCTTCCTCTGTAGGTGGTATCTCTGGCGTTTTTAAAACGGACCAGCTTACCGATGCAATGGAGCAGAAACTCCCTAAAAAAAAGGAGGCATAAACCCAATAGGGTAAGCTACCAAAATGACCTACGATTTGCTTTTGAAAGACAAATAGCGAGAGATTGGCTAAGGTAATACCCAGCCCAGTGAAAAAACTTTGGGTAAGAAATCCGGTAGCATGTTGAGCGGTAGGAAGTTTGTCGGCAATAAACGCTCGATATGGCTCCATAGCCGTATTGTTGGCAGCATCTAACACCCATAGTAGGCCTACTGCCATCCATAATGCACTGCTGAATGGAAAGAGAAACAAACAGATACTACAGAAAATGGCCCCAATCATAAAATAGGGTTTTCTACGACCAAAACGTGGAGACCAAGTCTTGTCACTTAGCGCTCCGATGATGGGTTGAATAATTAATCCGGTCATCGGACCGGCCAAATTTAATAGGGGGATTTGATCAGGGCTTGCACCCAGCATATCATAAATGGGATTTACGGCAGATTGTTGCAAACCGAAGCTATATTGAATACCCAAGAAACCTACGTTCATATTGATGATCTGCGAAAACTTCAACGAGGGCTTAAACGACATAATAGAAGGATATATAAATTAAATTTTACCAGCTTTACTAAGCAATATGTAATGTTCTCAAATAATAATAGGTAACCAATTGACAATTAATGATCATTTATCTTATTGCAAACGTTTGCTAATCCAAATCGAGTGTCAATTTTTGATATTTTTTTGGTAATAACTCAATTTTTTTATGTGTGATCTGATTAAAGAAATTTCAGGCAATCAGTAGGGATGATTCTGAAAAAGAGGGGAGTTGTGGCTGAATTAAAATTGGATAAAGTAGGTTGATTATTGAGACATACTTCAACCAATTTCAACCAATTTTTATGTCTTTTTGCTTTACTCAAGCTTTTCTTGATTTAGGCTTAAGAATATTATCGAATCTCTCATTATTTACTATAGCCCGTGAAAATTCCATGGTGATCATTTCTCGAGTGAAATAAAAAAAGCAACGTTGATGAGTGTTGCTTTTTTTATGATCTAGCTATTGATAGAACAAAGGGCAGATGGTTATTTTGACATCTCCATATAGTCTACCACTAAATTGGTCAATGCATTAATTCCAGTAATAAATCCACTTTCGTCCAAGAAAAAGTCAGGAGTATGATGAGGTGCTGCCAAGACTGGATCCTTTCCTCTAGCTGCTCCACCAAGATAAAAAAACAGCCCTGGAATTTCGTTGGCAAAGAATGAAAAATCTTCTGCACCGGTTTCTGCCGGAATGAGCAACACATTTCCGTCACCGGCTGATTTCTTTAGAGAGGGAATCATTTGTGCGGTCAGGGCTGGATCATTGATGGTGATGGGGTAGTGAGACGAATAAGGCAATTCGACTATTGCTTCGGCGCCATTGGCAGCGGCAGTGTGTGTAGCGATTTGTCGGATGCGCTCGTAGATCAATGCCTCATCCCCAGCACTTAGCGTACGGACCGTACCCAACATTTCTACCTGCTCAGGTATAATATTGGATCGATTTCCACCATGAATAGCCCCAATAGTGACCACAGCGCCATTCTCAGTCACGTTGATATTGCGGCTCAAAATGGTTTGCAAACTGTAGACGATTTGCGCAGCGGTCAGCACGGGATCTACCGATGACCAGGGCTCAGCACCGTGTGATGAGATACCTTTAACCGTGATTTTCATATCGCCAACGGCGGCAAACATACCCCCTGGTCGATAGGAGATTTTGCCAGCTTCCAATTTTGAGTTAATATGTAACCCAAAAATCACATCGACCTTGGGGTTTTGAAGGACACCTTCTTTGACCATGAGTTCAGCACCCCCTTCTTCTCCTTTTGGAGCACCTTCTTCAGCAGGTTGAAAGATGAATTTAACCGTGCCCTTTAAATCTTTTTGCATATCAGACAAAATCTCGGCAACACCCATTAGAATAGCTACATGTGAATCATGCCCACAAGCATGCATCACTGGAGTCTCTATGCCATTATAGTTGCGCAGTTCTTTTGAAGCAAAAGGAACAGCGGTTCGCTCCAATACGGGTAAGCCATCCATGTCTGCTCTTAATGCGATGACAGGCCCTGGTTTACCCCCTTTAAGAATTCCCACCACGCCCGTAACACCTACACCGGTAGTGACTTCCATTCCCAAGGAATTTAAGTGATTGGCCACTAAGGCTGCCGTGCGCACTTCGCGGTTGCCCAATTCAGGATGGGCATGAATGTCCCGCCGCCATTCAATGACTTTTTGTTCAATCTTTTTAGCTTCAGCTGCTATATTTTTTCTGGATTTATCATTTTGTCCAACCAAATTGAGGGTTGTGCTTAAAAATATAATCGAACAGAAAAAGGAGATAGTTCTCATTGGGTAGTTAGTTTAGTTGAACGTTAAATGTAATTTTTATTTTTGATGAAACTAGTATGTAGTATTTATTTAATGAAGATTAAATAAGCTGAAAAGATCATTTGACCTACTTTAATTGTTCGAGTAAATAAAAATAAGGTTCGAATTTGTGGTGCTGCCAGATTGTCCCTTCGTCATTGGGGAACAATTTGTAATATGCCTCATCGGCCAATAATACGATTGTATGGCCCGTCCGCACATAGTTGTTGGTGTTGGAAAATCGAGGAGTTTGGAAGTTTGGCAGGTAATTTCGAATCTGATCACTCATCCGTACACCGAGGTATTTATTGAATTTCTTAGTTGCTTTTTGCGTAGGCTTATCGAGCTGGTTAAAAGCATATTTCATCGCAATGTTTTTTGGAAAGGGCACTTTTTTAAAGCCCTTTCGAGCCGATTTGAATGGGTTGATGGTATTGAAGTCGTCAATGGTTTGAATGGCATAAGGACCCTCAGGTACCCAGTCCGCCGAATTGACAACATTAAAAGCCCAGCCTTCTTGCGTTAGGGCTTCATACTCATAAGCAAAATAGAGATTTCCGGTTTTGGGCGCAGCGCTCGCATAGGTTTTGATCGTGAGTGGGGCGTATTGTGGATTGTCTTTTTTGAGATGCAGCAGAAGTGAAGTGAGTAAGGTAGCAATGGCACCCCCTTGGCTATGACCAATTAAATAAAAATCGGTGATGCCATTGGCTAGGCAGGAATCAAGTTTTGGGATTAAATCTCTGTAAATGGAGACGGTACCGATCAGCCAACCAGTATGGACCGCAGCTTGATCTTGATCACTCAAATGATAATAGAATACATCTTCTTGACTAAATGTCAGACTTCCTGTGGCGGGAACCATGGCAGCAAATAAATTCTCCGTCCAACTGGCTAGGTTGGGCGTGGTACCGCGTATACTGATGGCTGCAATGGAATCATCTGAAAACCACAATTCCCATCGGTTGTCTAGGCCAATCATTTTGGATCGATGCACTTTGTGAAACTTTTCTGGTGCTGGAAGGTCTTTATTGTAGAGTGTATCTCCTTGACGGGTAGATATTTTGAGAAGTTCAGTGAATTCTAGCTTATCAAACCCAGGGGTTAGTTTTGATTTTTGAGCAAAACAGCTGAGCGCTACCATCAATACGAGGAAACTTAAGAAAATAATTCTGATCATATTTGATCGTTTAATTTTATTTAATCATTTTTTTTGGAATTCCCAAATTAATCGAGTTGGTTGACTAAAACAACAACTTTATAAATTAAACTCTGGTGTGTATCTGGAGGGGTTTTTCTTTGTTGGCTGCTTAATATTTTTAGTATTCAGGGTGCAGTGGCTACTTTGAATTACGCATATTATTTTTCGATAAGCCGCTTATTTTCATTGATCATTAATAGGGTATTCGTGCTTCAGTATAGGGCAAAAAATAATTTTCATTTTATCCCAAAAATAACCTAGTATTAGAGGTGGAAAATTTCCCTATGGCGCAATATATTGAGCGGTCTATCAATTTTAACGGAGTTCATTGATGATGATTGATCTGTTGATTACTGTAGTCATTGTAGCCATCACGTTGGTGGCAGTGATCGGGATAAAAGCTCAAAATAACCGTCTGGTTATCCGATTGTTGACATGGTTTCCTCCGATTCTCTTTGCCTATGTGGTTCCTGCGTTATTGGTATTGCCTTTTGAAATTAATTTTTCTCAGCTAGTCATCCATGATTTCAGTAAAGGTATCGTTATTCCTTTGGCCATCATCTCTGTCATGTCTACGATGACATTTCGCTCATTGAAAATGGTATGGTTTAAGCCGTTATTTTTATTTGTTTCCGGGTCTTTTATTATTGCTATTTTACCGCCTTTGTTGGTGTTGGCACTTAAATTCCTTGCAAAGGATACCTTTTTGAATTTCATGGAAGGAGCGCTTTGGAAAGGCCTTGTCCCCGTAGTGGGTGGATGGATCGGCGGTTCTACTTCCCAAATAGTACTGAAAGAGCAGATAAATACCAATGAAGTGCTATTTTTATCTGTCTTGGTTTTGGACAATATCATTGTTAATTTATGGACGATTGGGATGTTTCAATTGATTGCCAAATCAGATCGGTTAAATGTCTTTTTCAAAATCAACAATCCGCCTATAGTGGCATTTACAATAGCGCATCAAAAAGACACCTATAGTAAACCCATAACACTTACTATTTTATTGGGATTGGTCTTTTCATCTTTTTTACTTATCAAATCTTTTATCATCTTAGTGTTGATTTCCTCGGCATTAGGTTTGCTTTTAGGTAATTTTTTTTCGAAATGGAATCAAGGTTTTGCGATGAAGTTGGGTGAGTTTTGTATCGTATTGGTAATGGCTATTTTAGGCCTAAAATTAGATTTTACCCAGGTAAATTTACCTATGAGTTTTACGGCTATTATGCTCATCTGGCTGGCACTTCATTTGGTATGGATTGTACTCAATACCTTAATACTCAAAATCCCTTTTCAATGGTTGGCTATTACTAGTATGGCAAATTTGGGTGGTATTTCCACAGCACCTGCGGTGACGGCTAGCTATGATAAAAAATTAATGCCCCATGCCATGGTTTTGTCTATTTTGAGTATGGCAACGGGTACTATTTGGGGGTTATTGACGATTTATCTGTTTCAATTGATGTTGTAGTAGTCGCTTAGCTGTAAAAAGACTATTTTATATGGATGGGTCATTTCTGCAATGCATTTTTTTTGTTAATTTGCTCTTTACCTTTTCGATTTTATTATGAAACACATCAATACTTCATTTTTTGTTTTCGCATTAGCATTTGTTGGTTGTAACGCTATCGAGCAGACGGCCGAAGCGCCATTTTCTATTCATTATGAAAAATTTACTTTGGACAATGGATTAGAAGTCATATTGCACGAGGATCATTCGGATCCAATCGTGGCCGTGGCCACGGTCATGCATGTTGGATCCAATAGAGAAAAAGTTGGTCGTACTGGATTCGCCCATTTTTTTGAACATATGTCTTTCAATGATTCTGAAAACACCCCTCTCGGAGCCAATAGAAAATTGATTCCAGAATGGGGAGGGGTAAGGAATGGCGGCACATGGAATGACGGCACTATATACTACGAGGTAGTTCCGAAAGATGCCTTTGATAAAATATTATGGGTCGACTCGGATCGTTTTGGTTACATGATCAACACCGTGACCAAAGAAGCGCTGGAAAGGGAAAAACAAGTGGTAAAAAATGAAAAAAGAGAGCGAGTGGACAATGCGCCTTATGGGTTCACCAATGAGGTCATTATTAAGAATCTTTACCCTGAAGGCCACCCTTATAGCTGGACAATGATCGGAGAGTTATCGGATCTGCAATCAGCGACATTGGATGATGTCAAAGAATTTTATGAGCAATATTACGGTGCGGGTAATGCTTCCCTAGTGATTGCCGGTGATATTGACATAGCACAGACAAAGACGAAGGTGCAGCAATGGTTTGGTGAAATCAGAAAAGGGCCCGTCGTGGAAAAATTAAAACCCATGCCTGTCGAGTTGAATGAATCGAAGGTATTGTACTTTGAAGATAATTTCGCCAAACTTCCAGAGTTAAGAATGGTATTCCCCACAGTTGAAAACTATCACGAGGATGAATATGCTTTGAATGTCTTAGGTCAGTTGCTGACGGGCAGTAAAAAATCGCCGGTTTATAAAGTGTTGGTCAAAGAAAAAGAATATGCACCTTCCGTTTCGAGTGGACAAAACGGCCGCGAATTGGCTGGGGAATTTGTGATTAGAATCAGGGCCAATGAGGGAATCGATTTGGATTCTGTAAAATTAGCCTTAACACATAGTCTTGAACTATTTGAAAAAGACGGATTTGATGACAATGAACTACTTCGAATCAAAGCTTCGTTAGAAACGGGGTTGTACCGGGGAATAGAGACTGTTTTGGACAAAGCATATACATTGGTAAACGACAACGAATTCGCAGGAGATCCTAGTTTTATCACAAAAAGAGCGTCGTTGACTAGTGCCGTTACGGCCCAAGATGTCAAGCGCGTTTATGAAAAATATCTTAAGGCGAAACCCTATATCATGACAAGCTTTGTCCCCAAAGGGCAATTGGATCTTGTGGTTGAGGGGTCGATCAAGGCGGAAGTGTATCAAGAAGAGATCATTGCAAATGTCTTAGATGAAGAAGTCGGCCAAGGGGAGGAAGCAGATTATGAAAAAACGCCGAGTATTCAGGATCGTTCTGAGCCTGATTTTGGAGAACTTCCTTTTTTTAAGATGCCTATTATTTGGACGACTCAATTGCCTCAAAATTCAATTTCCGTCTATGGTATTGAAAATAATGAGCTGCCCTTGGTAGCCTTCAATATTACGATTAAGGGGGGGCATTATTTGGATCCGATTGAAAAATCAGGGGCAGCCGCACTTTTGGCTGATTTGATGATGGAGGGAACAGCCAAGCGAACTTCAGCAGCATTAGAAGAGGCTATTGACTTGCTTGGAGCCTCTATTAATATTAGTAGTGGAAATGAAGAAATCAGTATTGATGCCACTTGCTTGGCAAAAAACTTTGAGCCGACCGTGGCGCTCATTGAGGAAATGATTCTTGAACCGCGTTGGGATGAAGTGGAATACAATAGATTAAAACAGGCCTTGGAAACCCGATTGAAGGGAAACGAGTCCAATCCAACTACGATTGCTTATTCGAATCTTACTAAATTAATGTATGGTGCAGACCATATTTTAGGTGTAGCCTCTAGAGGTACTCATGAGACGATTAAAAATATTGAATTGGCAGATTTGAAAAATTATTATGCGAATAATTTTAGCGCCTCAATGGCAACCCTGCATGTGGTGGGATTGGTTGATCAGCAACGAGTCGTCAATGCGTTTGAGGGGCTGGACAGAAATTGGAAAATCAAGGATGTGACATGGCCAAATTACGAAAAAAACTTCAATCAAAATGGAAACAATGTTTACTTCATAGATGTACCAGGTTCCAAACAATCGGTAATATTCGTAGGAAAATTAGCGTTATCTGCCGCAGATTCGGATTATAATAATTTGGCATTTGCCAATGAGATATTAGGTGGTGGGTCTAGTGGTAAATTATTTCAGATTCTGAGAATAGAGAAGGGTTACACCTATGGTGCTTATTCTTTTCTTCAGCAGAACATTGCCATTTCTCCGTTTGTCGCCTATAGTAGTGTAAGGGCCAATGCGACCAAATCTTCTATTGAAATCATCACGGACTTACTTCAAAATTATGGGGTAAATTTTTCTGAAGAAGAAGTGAAAATTACTCAAAACAAAATCGTCAAAGGCAATACATTGACTTATGAAAGTCTCTACGCCAAACGTGATATTTTAAGCAACTTAAGTAAGTACGGAAAGTCGATGACTTATATTGAGGAGGATCAGCGAGAATTGATGGGGATGACTTTGGGAAATTTCAAGGAAATCATTGAGCGATATTTACCTGAAAATGAGATGTTTTATGTGGTAGTAGGGGACAAGAAGACACAGCTTAAAGAATTGAATTCATTGGGAAAAGGTGCCGTTATTGAAATGGATATAAATGGAAATTTAATTTATTAGGCTGCTGTTTTTATAGGGCTATTAATTTGTCTTAACTGTGATGATAAAAAATATAGACCTAGGATGGGCGTTAAAAGGAGTTTTGTTGCTTTGTATATTATGTCCAACAGTTCTCCTTGCCCAGCAGAAAATAATCACAAGGGGCAATCAACAATGGATTCAATATTACAATCAGATTAGATTTGGGGAACACGGGATATTGGTAACAGATGGAGGCTTCCGCATGATGGATGGGTTTGGAGAGCCTTCTCAATACATTCTAAGAGCAGGAGTTGTCTATTCCAGGCACCCCTGAGTGAGTTTTTTGGCAGGATTAGCACATTTAGGATTTCATCAGGCTGATCGGGTCTATAAAACGGAATTTCGCCCGTATCAAGAACTAACAATCAAGAGTACGTTTGGTGTTGTTCAAATCAATCATCGTTTGAGGATAGAGGAAAGATTTTTTCATTCAACTGAGGACAATGCTCGGAAAGATGATCGTTTTAACTTTCGATTTCGGTAGTCAATAATGGTGTCTGTGCCCCTTGTGCAACTTTCAGCGGCCAATCCGTAGGCACAGCTAATATTGATGATAGGCGATGAAATCTTCATTAATTCAGGAAGAGAGGTCATTTTTGATCAAAATAGGGTCATTATAAGCCCCACTTTTCAGCTAAACAAAAGTTGGTCAATTTCTGCAACCTGGCATGGTCAATTGGCTTCGGGGAGTATTGTGGGAAATTTTACCTACACCAATGTTTTGGGCTTTCAAATAAGACACTACTTAAATTATTCGTATAATAAATAGTTGTATTGTATTACAAGTATTTTTTTATTGGATTCAATAACCTCACTTAGCCGAAGTGAACATTTATTAAATCCATTTTGAACGTTTACGGTTTTTTTATTGGATAGGACTGCCATCACAGCAGTCCTTTTTTCTTTTTAATTAACGGATAAAGGCCATAAGAATTGCGTCCTGGGAAAGCTTAAAGTTCATTGATATCGATGCGGGCAAGCAAATTGGTTTTCGGATCAGCTACGATGACTGCAGGTTTATATTCACTCGGTATCTTGAAGGCTTGTGTCTGGGCATTCAAGTTTAATTTCACCAATAAAGCAGGGGCACCGTTTGCGTATTGAATTTCAAATTCAACGGGCATATCAAATAAAATTTCTTTATCTGTCCCTTGGGTTAATTTAATATCAATTTTATCCGTTTTCTCGTCAAAAGTCCATTCGCCTTTAATAATTAGTAAGTCTGGGTGCAGGAGCCATTGTTCGAAAAAAGCTCCTAGATCTTCATTAACTATATGTTCCATTACCCCTCTAAAGTCTCCGGTATCGGCATGTCCATTGAAATACTTCATGTAGTATTCCTGTATGCCCAATTTGAAATTTTCATGGCCTATTCGATTCCTAAGCATGTGTAAAAACCAAGCCCCTTTTTGGTAGGTAAGTCCGCTAATCACAGGGCCGGTTTCGGCCGTTCGATCAGCAATCACACTGAAGAAAGGATCTCTTAATTGAGCATCAAATACGGATTTCTTACTTTCTTTTAAGCCTTTTATGTATTCATGATGTCCGTATTGGTATTCATGAAATAACAAAGTAAAGTAAGTAGCAAAACCTTCACTGAGCCAAGCATCGTCCCAGGTCGATTCTGTGACGGAATTGCCAAACCATTGATGCGCTATTTCATGTATCATGACGTTTCGCAAACGCGCTGATTCTTGACCAGAAATTAGGTTCTGACTGTATAAAATAGCACTTGCAGTTTCCATCGCACCATTTTCTACACTAGCAGATTGTACATTGGCCAATTTCTCATAGGCAAAAGGACCTACATAATTTGAAAAAAACTGAAGCACATTTTTGGTTTGGTTTGCGAAATCTTTAAATCCAGCCTCTCTATCTTGATAATACACCCAAGATTGAATTGACCGACCTTCAAATTTATCTACCTCTTGTACCGCAAATTCGGCTACACCGATGACAAATAGCCAGCAAGATATGGGAACGGATTGTTTCCAATGAGTGAGCTTGTTGATTGGGTCCATTTGAGACTCCTCAAGCAAAAGTCCATTGGACACTACTTTATATTTTAACGGTGCCACAATCCTAAATTCGACTGTGGTTTTTTCATAAGGATGGTCAATGGTGGGCAGCCAATGTCTGGTGTTGTTCGGCCAACTTTCACAGAAAAAAGTCCGATCTCCATGATGATTATTTTTTATTTCTAATCCCTTTTCAGGAATCCCTTGGTATTGTATAGTGAAACTTTGGATGGATTCTTTACGGCTAGGATCCTTGAGTTGAATCATTAATGAATCCCCTTGATGAACGTATGCTAATGGATTTCCTTCTGAATTAATTGCAACGATTTCCATCCCTTTGCCTAAGCGAGATTTGGTTTTATTGGCCAAGTCCAAACGAAATTCAAAGATATTTTTTTCCAAAAATAAGATCTCAATCTCAGCGACACCGATGATTTGATCAGTATTATCAGACAAGGTGAGATGGAAATCATAATGCTGAATATCTATGGCATGATTAAAGGGGTATTTGTCTGCTAATGAAGGAATATAGAACGTCAGTAATAGTAGGCTAAGGACGACGGGTTTTTTTAAAAATAAATAGCTATTGTATTTCACGAGAAAATAGTTAAAGTTCGGGCGACCTGTTAAAATTACGTGCTTAATATAATTTATTGGTTCAATACTTATAATTGAGGTCATAAAATAAACGTTTAGTTCCATAATTACAATTGTCGCCAAGATCAAGGATGGTATTATTGTTATAGATGGTTATTTTTGTGGTTTCTGGTGTAGCGGATTTGTCTTTTTTTAAAAAAAAACTAGTTAGCGAAATCATTAAGGAATCTTATTGACTCCGGTTTGGATGGGGGTGGAGCACGAAATCGTATCTAAAGAAATCGCTTCGTTATTACATTCCGTAATTGTTCAAATGGCTGATAGGGCTCTTCTCGCTGATCTCTTGGTGTGTTGTATTTAGGTAATGGGACGGTTATGTTCTTTGTAAATAACTCAAGATTTTTTTTTCATTATGACATTATTTATATTCGGTAATTATTTAGCGGGTTCAGCTGATATTTTTTCTTGGTAAAGGGCCGCTTTTTTAAAGAGGAGGCTCGTGTTAAAATAACAGTGAGGGCTTGTGATTTTCCCGCCCCCCCATTCTCAAGAGCAGTAAAAATTCAGCTCAAGTACTTTGCCCATAATTTTTTAATTGCCAGACTAATGTGTCTATTGGTTTTACAGGATTATTGTGTTTAAGGTTATCATACAAGAGCGAGTGAAAATTATACCCAGCACACTTCCACGGAATGGAAAATATGGGCTTTGAGTTCAGCGGCTCCCTCGTACATTGCTGCAAACTGTACCGTAATAGACTCAGACATGACTACCATATTGTGCCAAGGCACTAATGGCTGGACAGCTATGGCAGCCAATCCAAGAGGAATGTCAGATATTGAAAATGGGTGGAAAACACCCCATGAAGCGATGCCAATGGTCGGAGATGGGCAATCCTTGAAATGGGTAAAAACCTTTATGTCTGGAACTAAACCTGAATTGGATTTTGATGGGTTTGCTTGGATGCTACATGGTGATATGGATGAGGATAATTCTACGCCCATAGTAATGAGTAAAGCGGAAGACAAAGATCCAAATCAATGGATTGAATCCGGTCCCTATTTGATGTTGATGCCCAAAGATCCTGCTACCCTCGCTGGATATACGACTGATTTTAATGAAGGACCCCCGTATTTGATGTTTTCTGAGACGCAATATGCCCATTTAATGATTCCAATTGAAGATTACTATAAGTATCAGCAATAATTTTCATTGAATAAAAAAGTAGCATCATCTGTTAAGTGGTGCTACTTTTTTATTGTACAAGTAGTTTCACTTATTTATTTGACTATATTGGTTTTCACAAAAGACGTCAGTCGAAAAAATATAATGTATTCCTGATTTCTTTTACTATATTATTACTTTACAAATAAACCACCACATCATGAAAACTCAGGCGATTATAATAGTCATATTCTCACTTTTTTTTAACGACGTCCCTCTTATGGGTCAATTTAAAAATCTCAAGAAAGAATTAGCTAAACTAACAGCTGACAGTAAGTCATTTACCAAAGAAGAAGCCGCCGACGCCATAAAGGAAGCCTTATCAAATGGAATAGAAAAAGGGGTGTCATTGGTAAGCAAACCTGATGGCTATTTTGAAAATCCATTGATTAAAATACCGTTTCCTCCCGAAGCAGATGAAATCGAAAGCGCGGTTCGAAAACTACCTGGCGGAAACCAAAAATGTAATGAAGTTATATGGGCCATTAACCGAAGTGCCGAGCTTGCATCCAAAGAGGCCTTAGCTATTTTTTTAATAGCTATTAAACAAATGAGCCTAACAGATGCCATAAGTATCGTCAAAGGTGAGGAAGATTCGGCTACCAAATATTTAGAAGATACAACTACTGAAGAACTCATTATTAAATTCAAACCTATAATAGAAGACGCTTTGAGTAAAACAGGTGCAACCAAGTACTGGGGAGATGTCATGAGCCTCTATAATAAAATTCCATTTGTCAAAAAGATCAATCCTGATCTTACTGACTATTCTACAAGAAGCGCTACTGGCGGACTTTTCGAAATGATTGCCCAAGAAGAGCGAAACATCAGGAGTAATAATAATTTCAGAACATCTGATTTACTTAAAAAAGTGTTTGGATCCTAAAACATAAAATCAAAATAAAGGGCATTTTACTGGTGGTCTCATTTGCGTTGTAACCAGACTTTAATTTTGGCATATGTCATCAATAATAAAGATCAGATAGCTGATTAATTGATCTTAAAAGTGGTAAATAATAAATAAGATTTGACCAGCCAACTCGCTCTAAAAAAGGAAATACAAGTCATCTCTAAATTAAAAAGAATCTACCAACGAATCATTGATGATTATAAGGGCAGAAAGCTGACGATAACAGTTATCTCCATAGGTGCCCTCTAGTGAACAAATAAGCACTGAATCGGTCCGATAGTTTAAGAATGACGTCTTAAGGATCATTATCGTCAACAGAAATGAGCTCAAAGAGAATGGCGCCCCGTTAACCTCCCATCTTGGATAAGCCAAACAAAAACACACTTGTCCGATTCATTTCAAAAAAACTACCTTACCATCGCGATGGCCTTAAAAAGGAAAAGTTCATTGCTTTTTAAGACCTTTAATCACGACATTGCCCGTACCGGAGCTATCACAAGGATAGGTAAATGCGTTTTTTGCCTTTTCGGGATCATTGATGGTTTCATAAAACTGGTCAAGGAATTTTATCGTCTGATTTCGGTAGCCTTCATTCAATAAACTATTATTTATATAAAGCCCATAAATCGATTCCTTAAGCCGATTAAATTGATCAAAAGTTCCCTTGAGTTCCTCCATGTCTTTAATACAAAACCCTCGATAACGTCTATTGAGGGTGCTGCTCAATTGAAGCTCAAGGGCTGGTTTTGCGTAAGGTGCCCTTACAATTCCTGCATGATCAAAATCATAAGGCACAGCAATTGGGGCCGCTGAATTATCTTTCATAATTAGCTTAGTGTTCTGTTGATATTGAACAGACCAATCGGTATTACCTATCATATACTCAAAAACAGCCATCTGAAGGAAATCTTCGCGCTGTATCTCCGCCGGGCGCCACCCTATTTTCTTAGTCATCACGGATGCATTACGCATGGCCATTTGGTCCTCATCCTCTATGAGCATTCCATAATAGATCATTGGCTTCTTTTTTTTCAAAGAATCCAAATAGGTGACCCGTACAAGTTGTGTTTTGAAACTTCTCTCGGTAAAGAGATTATAAAGTTGGTATACCAAATATTCATGGAGAATATATTGATCACCTTGACATGGCGTTACCAATTTCAACTTATCTTGACCTGAAAAGATCGAATTTTCACTAAGCGACTTTTTTGGGAAATTGAACAATAATGGCGGGTATTTACAGTTGGATGATGACTTACGGAAATGCCCTCTCGTTTTTATCTTAATTGGAATGTTTATCCATTCATCCCTATCTTGATAAGACAGTGTCACCGGATGGTAATCAGGCGAATCTTTACGATCCTTGAAAACGCTATTCAAATCTCCACTTAGCGTCAATCCTATCACATTAATCGGGTCAAAAAGTGTAAGCGACTGACTATTGGAATGATAGCTGTACGAAAAAAATATTAAAAAAAAGCCCTTTGAAAAGTATATCGAGCATTTTCTAGCGTGTTCTAACATAAACTTTGAAATTAACATGGAAGCGGTAACTGCTCATGGAAGCTACCAAAAATTCACTTAACATCAAAGTGTTAAATATACATCAGTAGACTACTATCAAAACCTAGATTATTCATTAATCAACCACGTGGCCGTCAATCCCTGTATAATATATAATATTGATTATCTTAACGATTTATAGACTACCCATTTGAGTGGAATTTCAATGAATACACCGACTTATAGGACTCTGGATTTGAAAAGAAGCCATCTAGTTCTATTTTGACATTATTATCAACCAACGCGAGCAAAGGTTGATTTACCTCGAAGAGCCTACCAATAGCCTTCTTTATTTTATCATCCCATTCCTTGTAGTATGTGTCGAAATCATTTGGCTGTATTCGTTTACGGCAATTGGATTCACCGCAAACTAATTCCATTTCATCATCAGAATTAAAGATTCCGTATTCATCGGTGATTTGTTCTCCTTCAAATATATCTCTAATCGCAATTTCGAATCCATAACCGGTACTTATGGTATTACAATTACAACAATGGTTGACATACTTGGCGAAATCCCAGCTCACAATCCGATTTCCGTTTTCATCTCTGTATGAATATTTCTCTATTGATTGCTGCATTTCTGCAGAATGGATAAGGTAGTCCGTAGGAGTAATCACTAATTCTAAACTATCCTTAACATAGGTAATGGTGCCTTCAGGTATGAAATCTATGGCAAAAACGCCATATCCAACTTGATTATTAATTAAACGTAATTCGGTTTTTGGATGTATCACAAAGAATCCTATAAATATTGAAAATAATATTAATCAAAATCAACGTCAACTTCGTCATAATCACCATCGGCCTGTTTTTGCTCATATTCCGACTTCACCTCATCATGTAAGACACCCTCGTCGTCATAGTCGTCATCTGCTTCAACAATACCTACTGCTTGATCAAATGTCATACGTATTAAGTATATCTTATCCTCGGTCTCAAAGCGCAAGGCTGTCATTTTCTTACCCTCTTTATTGGTAAATGAAATTAAATAATCACTGAATCCGTTGGGGTAGTCCAACTTAATTTGCTCTTTGAGTGATTCACTCAATTTATCATATTCTTTTGTAACTCTAACTTTCTCCATTATTTCTAGAACTTAATCTAAAATCTCCTATTTATTTGTTGATTTATCATTTGGAATCAGTTAAAAGTTAGTCTCTCAAGCTGTGCCATTCAATTATGAGATAAAATTATACATTAGAAGCATACTTCCAAATAATCACCCTCATTAGTAGAATAAAAAATGAATATATTTTCCATAATGACCCCAAGCTTTTTTCATTAATTATTGATATCGATCCAGGTCCTGACCCTCATCTTGGTGATCACCTATCGCCCAACGACCCTACCATAGTCGTCACACCTACGTGCAATAGCAAAATACGCCAACTCCTGCCCGAAAAAATGTAAAAGACCGCCAATAGGGATCGATGAAAGCTAATTACTAATATGAGCCCATGTACATTAGCAACCACGCCAATATGGTGACGCATTCGCGATGGATATGCTTGTTTCATCAAAGGTTTATGCCGAGATCAACTTTATCTTGGCGAACCACGACATCATAGCCATCCTTTAAGCCTCCTGTCCTAGTAGATTATTGATTTTTTCTTTTGTGATACATTCAACTAATCAGTTCTATCGCCTCTTCAACCTTGGTTATCAGCGCGCCCTACATTATCAACCTGATGGATAGATCTCTCTTAATCACAATTTTTATTTTGATGTTGATCAATGAAAACTATAGCCAATAAGCTTAACTAAAAAGGAATTAAGTAATCAAGCCTATGCCTGAATTTTCTAAAGTCTTTATTTCAAAAGTAACATATACCATCGATTGCTTCCTCTGGACATTTTTTTCTTAATCTTCTAAAATAGTATCCCCAAATACATATCAATAATATAATTTTGTCATCTAATCATCGAAATTATGTCACTTCAAGAAGTTGAAATAGAATTAAATGGAATCACTGAAATACTGCAATTTGATACTACTGAAGATTGTGAAATGTTCGAAACCTACCGAAAAGAATGTGAAGCATTTTTATTGGATCTAAACAATATGACGCTCTTCCAGCGCAGGGCACGCAGTGTCATGGCTGTCAAACTTCCCAGACCACAACTAATAAAATGGCGGTTATTCTTTATCCGAAAAATTGAACAAACGTATTTAGAAGAAAAAGAGAAAAGAGTCGGCTTTATTCCCAAAACACCTATCATCAAAGAAGGAAAAGGTACTTTGGACGAAATATGCAAAAAATTAAACCCAGAAGATGGCTACACTAATGTCGTCATAGCGATCTATAACATGGCAAAAGAGGACGTGTTCGCAGAGGAATCTCTACTCGAATTAAAACCTTTTTTAACCTATTTTTGTATGCGTTTATTTGGACTGGATAAGAAAAAAGACCTTTATGAAGCCTATCAGCAACTAAAAACAAATGGATTCATTAAGAAATTTGGTGTGATGAAGGAGGCAAATTAAATAATACGAAACAAACGATCGAGCAGAGGTCAAATACGCTGTGAACAAAATAAATCGATAAAATAATTAGTCATGAGGCCAAGCTATTTTATTTCAAAAAAACTAATCCAAAGGTCCGAATTATTCATAAACAAATTTGACTTGATTTATAAACCTAAGAAACAACAAAACTCTTGAACGATTTAAAAACTAGCGTCAGGACAGTACCTGATTTTCCAATTAAAGGAATACAATTCAGAGATATTACAAGTTTATTAGAAGATCCTACTGCTTTCAATCAAGCAATAAATACACTTGCCCTTGGAATACATGAATTCAAAGGGACCATTGTTGTAGGAATAGAAAGCCGAGGATTCGTATTTGGCGCTCCTTTGGCCAATATCTTAAAACTTCCTTTTGTAATGGCCAGGAAACCCGGGAAATTACCCAACAAAACTTTTAAAAAAGAGCATAAATTAGAATATGGCAGTAGTTCTTTGGAAATCCAAAAGAATTCTAAAATCAGCCCTACCGATCGTGTGATTATTTTGGATGACTTAATTGCCACTGGTGGTACCGCAATGGCATGCGCTTCACTAATTCATGAACAATTCAATGTACCAAAGTCAAATATTTTAATTCAAACGGTAATTGATTTACCAGGGCTGAAAGGAAGTGCCCTAATCAGGGAAAACGGATATCATATCCAAACAATAATTGAATTTGACTAAAATAATTTAAGTCTTTTGAACACTTCGGCTAAGATAATGGTCAATATAAGCTACAACTTAGTGTCATAATTCAATTGATTGAATTTCTCCTTTAAATGACCTATTGTTTTTTCGTGGCTTTTTGATAGCATATTTTGCTCACTAATTCGTTTTTTCTCATCCACTAACTGAGTCTCCCGTTCCTTTAATTTAACTTCCAATTCTTTCCTTTCATCCGAAGATATCCTCGGCTCTTTTAAGGCGAGGTAGAGATCAGCAATTTGTTTCTGATAAACGCCTGCAATGGTGTAACTTTTTAGATCTAAGACTAATTTCACACGTGACAAACTGTCAATTTCTTGAAGCAATAGCAACGCCCGTTGATCATTTTTTGAAACACTCACAAGACTATCCCTAAATCCCCCCTTAACAAAATATCCATTTTCTTTCAATTCCTGCGCCATGGAATTAATGGTCATTTTAGTATCTTGGCAAGAAAAAAATAAGTACAAAGAGATTATTGAAAAAAGAAGTTTTTTGATCATAAGCATCGGCAATTAGCGTTTTAGTGTGTAATTTATCTAGATTAAAGACACTTTCAAAATTCATCATTCCATGCCTTACTATCGAGTGAGTATTATCGCATTACTGATATTCAAGCTGATCATCTAATGCGACCGAAACTGAGAGGAGAATTCTATCATCAAATATATATTCTTCTAAAAAGCAGCCGATAATAACTAGTCAGCAATCATTAACGCCCTGAAATACCGAAACAGTGTAACACTCCCCTAATTTAGTACCAAT
>JABMNK010000126.1 GCA_013204595.1 Flammeovirgaceae bacterium | reverse complement strand
GATCGCTTCCAGAGCCACTTTCGTCTTGAAGGCAGCACTGAATTTTCGTCTTTCTTTTCTCATATACAACTGTTAAATTTACACTTTAACTAGCTGTCCTGAAATTGGGGGGAATTATAGATTAACGCTATTTGACAGCAAAAAACTACATTCATTGCCTTTAGCAGGAAAGGAAAATGCTAAAAAGGGCCAGATTGAGTCCTCTGTTACTTTTAATCACTTAGCACGCTCTGCAATAGATGCGGATCAATCGGCTGAATTTTATAAAAAGACGTTAAATCTAAAAGATATCACTAAGAAAACCGAAAATAACGAAATCAAATGGTTGTGATTGGGAGAAGGAAAAGAACTACATCTCTTTTCTTTTCCTAATGATGAAATTAAAGTTAATCGAACGGTTCATTTAGCATTAACCACATCTGACTTTGATGCTTTCATTAAAAGACTGGATGCGATGAAAGTCAATTATTCTGATTGGATAGGAAAAATACCCAATAAAATAAACATTCGCGCCGATGGTATTAAACAGGTGTACTTTCAGGACCCAAATGGCTATTGGATTGATAAATAGTGTTGGGCAAAAAATGGAATAAAAGTCGGCCTTGGAACCACTGAACCTCGCTAAGTCAATTCAATAAATCCGACTTATTCTTTCTTTAATGTACGCACCAATAAATCTTATTTGAGGGTGATAAAAATAGCTGTAATACAATACAAGTATTTTTTCTTTAGAAATGGAATAGAGAACTATACATTTGTTTCAATCAATCATTTAACAATTTACACTGATACCATTAAATGATCCTAAGCATGAAATATAAAGAAACCCAACACGAACTATAAAAAAATCCAATGCATGGATATAGACAATGCGCAAACCCCAATGCAAAACTTCTTAAGACCACATTCAACCACTAAATGAATTTCATATGAAAAATATATTAATCTCAATTTTAATAGTAGTTGTATTCCTAAACTACTTACTAAGACAGATAATGGTCTATTTAAAACTGCAGAGAAAATCAGAAATTCGTTAGTACATCATATCCACACGCATTGAGGTTCAATAGCTCAATCGGTACATAGACCTACTGGAATTGTTAATTCATTTAACAGCAGCCGGTAATCTTAAAATTATTACTAATTTTAAAGAAATTGTACCCACATGAAAAATGATATTAAACATATTCTGCTTTCTTTAAAAAATGTCTTCACCTATGTCTTGGGATTTAAGGAAGGGACGGATATCCCTGCAACCATTGCTGGCATAAAAAAGGACATTGGGTTTGCTGGGCATACCGCCTGGATATTAATGTTCTCTATCTTCATTGCCTCCATTGGCCTCAATGTGAATTCCACCGCCGTCATCATTGGTGCTATGCTCATTTCACCCTTAATGGGGCCGATCCTAGGGGTAGGACTTTCTGTTGCTACCAATGATTATGATACTCTATTGCGATCACTCAAAAACATCGGTATTGCCATTTTCATCAGCCTTTTCACATCGACCCTATATTTCCTCATTACCCCTTTAGATATTGCGCAATCTGAACTGATCGCGAGAACAAAACCAACTATTCTGGATGTATTAGTAGCGCTCCTTGGCGGCTTTGCTGGTATTATTGCTGGCTCTAGAAAAGAAAAAGGCAATGTAGTGTCAGGCGTTGCCATTGCTACCGCTTTAATGCCTCCTTTGTGCACCGCGGGTTATGGATTGGCACACCTAAACTGGGAATACTTTTTAGGGGCCTTTTATCTATTTTTTATCAATTCAATATTTATCAGTCTGGCGACTTTTATCATTGTTAGGTATCTCAAATTTCCGTTGGTCGAATATGTCAACAAAGAAAAGTTAAAAAGATACAAGATTATGTTGATCAGCTTTTTGATCATTATTCTTATCCCTAGTACAGTGATTTTTTATTATGTAATTCAAGAAACCAGATTTAAAGTAAAAACTGAGGACTTTGTAGCCGCCGAATGTTCCATGGAAGGCAGCGAATTACTTAACTATAAATTGACGTATAACGATACCCTTTCGGTAATCGACCTCTACTACATGGGTGCCGAAATAAATGCTCCTAAAATAGCGCAACTCGAAGCGAATTTGAGAAGATACGAATTAACCAAAGGCAATTGGATCCCCATTACTGATGCCGTAATAATCAAAGTTCATCAAGAAGGTGGTAAGGACTTTAATTTCGATGAAAAACTTAGTGAACTAAATAATACACTGAGAATGAAGATATTGGAAGATATCTATACAAAAAATGAGGAACTGGTACAGGGAAAAGATCAGAAAATTAAACTTTTGGAAGACCGCATCATGACATTATCCAAACAAGATACCATTCCATTTCTGCAACTTAGCAAAGAAATGAAGTATCAAATTCCCACTTTTGAGAAATTTGCCTATTCCAAGTTAATTGAAGTAACTACTAGCACTGATAGCTTTTATTACGACACCATTCCTGTGTTCCTTGTAAAGTTAGCAAGCAAACAGAAATCCTCCTCTAAAAAGTCGACATTGGCCAAAGCCGAAAGTTGGTTGCAAATAAGACTGAGCGATGAGAAAATAAAAGTTCTAGAGTATTAACTACCAAGACGCGCCTTTAGAAGTACTGAACGATGCTCAGTCCTTATTTTTTAGGACCAATAGCTATCGCTCTCTTCGGCCGCTGGTGTTCTAAATAATATTGCTTTCGAATAATAGAAGTCTTTCCGATGTAGTCATTAAAAGATGCATATAACAACACGTTATGTTAAACATAAATTATTATTTTTGACAAAATCTTTTAAATTCTGTTTCTTTGTGTCCTCAATCAAACTAAAAAATACAGGCCTCTAATATCCTTACACCTTACAGCTATGAATAGTTTTAAAATCCCTAAATGGCTTATTGTTCTTGTCACCCTCGTAGTTGTGGTGTTGATTGTCTTTAATTGGACAACTGGCATGTATAATACCGCGGTTGAATTAGAGGCCAATGCCAAAACTTCCTGGTCCAATGTAGAAAGTGCCTATCAGCGTAGAAATGATTTAATTGGTAATTTGGTTAAAACGGTGCAAGGTGCTGCAGATTATGAAAAATCAACATTGACTAGTGTCATTGAAGCAAGGGCCAAAGCAACCTCCACTACGATTGATGCGAATAATTTGAATCCGGAAACGCTGGCACAATTTCAAAAGGCACAAACGGGACTTAGCAGTGCCTTATCTAGATTGTTAGTTTCTGTAGAGCGCTATCCAGATCTCAAGGCCAATCAAAACTTTCTCGAATTGCAATCTCAACTTGAAGGAACAGAAAACCGCATAAATGTAGCTCGAGACCGTTACAACGAGAGCGTCAATGGTTATGACATCTATATTTCTAAATTTCCAGCTAAAATTTTTATGGGTTGGTATGGATTTAAAGAAATGCTACGTTACTCAGCAGACGCAGGAAGTGAAAAAGCACCTGATGTCGAATTTAACGTTAATTAATCCTTCTGCTAGCCCTGGAGTTTTTACACACAAGAACAATTAAATCGCTTCTTACATGTCAAAAAAAGTGAACCATTTTTTAACTCCTGACCAAGAAAAAGAAGTCATTGAGGCCATTCAGCTTGCAGAATTACAGACTTCAGGTGAGATTCGTGTTCACCTAGAAAAATCCTCTAAAGGTGACGCAATGAAACGCGCGACTGAGGTTTTTAAAAAGTTAAAAATGGATCAAACCGCTTTACGAAATGCGGTTTTGATATATCTAGCTGTCGAAGAAAAAACTTTTACTATTTATGGCGACAAAGGAATCCACGAACTGGTCGGCTTAGATTTCTGGAACAGCACCAAGGATATTATGCAAACTTATTTCATGAAAGGCGCTTTCAAAGAAGGCTTAATCGCCGGAATTCAAAAATCTGGAGAAGAACTTAAAACGTATTTTCCGTATAGTGACACTGACACTAACGAATTATCAAATGAAATCTCCAATGGTTAATCCTGCCACTAAGTTCTCTATTCTAAGTACTTGGCCTTGGGGGTTGGTTAGAAGGGTTATTCTTACCCTTACTATGGCCGCACTGGTCAGCGCTTTTGATTTATTTGCACAATATAAGATTCCAGAAAAACCGGATATTCAAACGAGCGTGTATGATTATATAGTGCTACTTTCTCCAACACAAAAAAGACATCTAGAACAAAAGCTGATTAATTATGCAGATTCCACTTCAACACAAATTGTAATCGCAATTATAAGTTCAACCAATGGAGAAAACATTGATTATCTCGGAACCAACTGGGCTCACGATTGGGGAATTGGACAAGGGAAGGAAGACAATGGTGTCTTTATTTTATTAGCGAAAGATGATAGGAAAATTTCGATAAAAACCGGCTACGGGGTGGAGCACCTACTCACGGACGCATTATCCAAACGAATTATTGAACAAGATATCATCCCGTTTTTCAAACAAGACGATTACTTCGGTGGGTTAGACCAAGGAACCAACTCGGTAATAATGACCTTGATGGGCATGTATCAAGCCTCCAAATCTTCAGAAAAAGAAACTAGCATTGGCAAAAATATTTTTATCTTTCTAATTGTGGTAGGTTTTTTGCTCATTTCCCGCTTCAGAAATCGAAATTCCTATCATACATTAGGCCGATCAGGTGGGCACTACAGGGGCGGTGGATTTTTCAGTGGAGGTAGTTCGGGTCGTGGCAATAGTGGTGGTTTTGGAGGTGGTGGTTTTGGAGGTGGCGGTTTTGGAGGTGGCGGTGCCTCCGGTAGCTGGTAAGGTCTCTTTAGGTAAATAGGGTCGTTATATGCATTGAGTCAAAGCCCTTCAAATAGAAAAAATTAGGAGGTAATAATCACAGCAATAGATCGCAATTACAATCTACTCTACCGTGGTAGTTTAATCTTATGGGTTGGAAAATGTAACCCCTATTTACTTTCCCTCATCAAAACTCAATCTCTTTATATATAAGGAGAGATTACTTTTGTTCCACTCCTTATTAGTTGATGTACGGTAACCCTTGTTATTTAATTCCAAACTTACCTTATTTAAGGATAAAGATTGTTCAACTCTTAAAAATGTTATCATTTTATTCAGTTCTTCCTTCTTATCTAAAGATAATTTCGATTGATAATTACTTTTAATTGGAATTAACTGAGTTGAAATCTTATTACCTCCTTCAATCTTATAATCTCTAGTACCATCTTTCTTATTACCATTAATAATAAGTTTATCTTCAACGATTGGATACTTGAATTCAAAAAACAATTTATGAGATTGTATGGTTGGGAGATACTCTACTTCAATTTTATTGATATATTCATT
>JABMNK010000125.1 GCA_013204595.1 Flammeovirgaceae bacterium | reverse complement strand
TTTAATCTAATTAAAACGATTCCTAAAAATAAACCTAAATTTGAACTATCCCTGTCCTAAATAAGGGGGGAATTATACATATTACGTATATTAATTTATTTTATTGAGTTTCAAAATGCCTGAAATAAAACGCCCATTGGAAGTTGCAGCTGGCCCCCTGGCAGTTGCCAAATCTTTGCAGAAAGTGATGTCTGCGATGCCGGCTAGTAGGGCTTTTAAGGTGCTTAAGCACTTAAATCAGCACGACGGTATCGATTGCCCAGGATGTGCTTGGCCAGATCCCAAAACTCGATCTAAGCTCGGTGAATTTTGTGAAAATGGAGTAAAGGCAATAGCTGAAGAAGCCATGTCAGGTGATGTTGGAAAGGATTTTTTTGAAAAGCACTCTATCAGCGCGCTCAATGATCAATCTGATTATTGGTTGGGCTTGCAAGGCAGACTTTCCGAGCCCGTTTTCAAAGCGCCCAATGAGGACTATTACAGGGCTATTTCCTGGGAAAGTGCGTATGATTTGATTGGCCAACACCTGCGGAAATTACCATCACCTGATGAGGCTATTTTCTATACTTCAGGCAGAACCAGTAATGAGGCCGCTTTTTTGTATCAGTTGTTTGTCCGTAAGCTGGGTACTAATAACCTACCCGATTGTTCCAATATGTGTCATGAATCAAGTGGCGTGGCGTTGGGTGAAACATTGGGAATAGGCAAAGGCTCCGTAACGCTTGAGGATTTTGATAAAACCCAATTGATTTTGATTTTCGGTCAAAATCCAGGCACCAACCATCCTAGAATGTTAAGTGCGCTGGAAAAAGCCAAAAAAAACGGAACTAAGGTCATTGTAATCAATCCTTTGCGTGAGGCAGGATTGCTTAAATTTGATAATCCTCAGAAAGTGTCAGGTTGGATAAATGCGGGTACTGATATCGCGGATTTTTATTTGCAAGTAAAAATCAATGAAGATGTGGCCTTATTGAAAGCTTGGTTGAAACTATTATTAAAGAAAGGAGCGGAACAGCCGAACTGCCTAGATCAATCATTTATTGTTGAGAAGACTGAGGGCTACGATGCTTTAGTAGCTGATTTAAATACTTATGAACTTACTGCCTTAATTGAAAGAACTGGGTTGAGTGTTCAGGAAGTTCTGCAGACAGCTGAATTGATTGCCAGTAGTGAGAGAATTATCGCATGTTGGGCTATGGGTATGACTCAGCACGTCAATGCGGTAGATAATATTCGTGAAATCGTGAATTTACTGTTGCTGAAAGGTAGTATAGGAAAGCCAGGCGCAGGCACTTGTCCGGTAAGGGGACACAGTAATGTGCAAGGAGATCGAACAATGGGAATCTACGAGCGTCCTACCAAGGCGTGGACAGATAAACTCCGAGATGCATTTGGATTTAACCCTCCTGAAATGCCTGGATATAATGTCGTTGAGGCGATTGAAGCGATGCATCAAGGTAAGGCTGGATTTTTTATGTCTTTGGGAGGAAATTTCTTGCCAGCAGCTCCTGATACTCATTATACCAGAGCTGCTTTGATGCATTGCGATATGACCGTTCATGTCAGTACTAAGCTCAACAGAACCCACCTAGCCCCAGGCAAAAGTTCGCTGATATTACCATGTGTAGGACGTACCGATCAGCATTTGCAACAATCGGGACCCCAATTTGTCACTGTTGAAAATTCAATGGGTATCGTGCATGCTTCTCACGGCATGCTGACGCCAAGAGGTGATATTAAGACAGAACCTGAAATTATTGCGCAAATTGCCCATCGCAGCCTTCCCGGAGATCAAATTCAGTGGCTAGGGTTAGTGGATAATTATGACAATATCCGCGCATTGATCGCAAAGGCGATTAGTGGTTTTGAAGATTATACCCAAAGGGTTAGGAAGGAAAATGGTTTTGAATTGCCTAATGGTGCCAGAAAAGGAATTTTTGAAACGCCCACAGGTAAGGCGGGATTCACGATAAATGCAATGTCGGAAGGGTTGATGGAAGGACATCGTTATGTCATGATGACCATCAGAAGTCATGATCAATTCAACACGACGATTTATGGATTAGATGATCGGTATCGAGGGGTTTTCGGGCAACGTATGGTTGTATTTATGAATACCGAAGATATGCGAGCTGAGGGATTACTAGCAGGAGACAAAGTAACCCTAAAAAATCACTATAAAACCATACGTTCGGTAGTTGATTTTGTAGTTGTGCCATATCAAATTCCCCTTGGATGTTTGGCCACGTATTTTCCAGAAGCCAATCCATTGGTACCTTTGAGATTGACCGCCAGAAAGAGTCATACGCCCTCATCGAAGTCGGTATGTGTGAATATTGAAAAGCAAGTTTAACGGTTACCATTAATGTAAAAAAAGACACTTCATTTTCGGAAGTACTTATTGCAGTCTAAATTGTTTCCAATTAAAATATACTTACTATGAAACGCCCCATTATATTTCTTATATTCTTTCTATGTTCCATGGCGCTATTGATGGCTCAGCGCTCCAAGAAGTCGGTCGAAGAAACCAGTGCTAAAACACTTTTTGAAGAAACCGCTTTATCCGGACTGAAATTCAGGTCGATAGGACCGGCTCAACCTTCTGGCCGCGTGGTAGATTTTGCAGTAAATCCCAATGATTTTAAAGAATATTATGTCGCTGCGGCTGCCGGAGGTGTTTGGAAAACTACAAATTCAGGAACCACTTATCGGCCTATTTTTGATCAAATGGGAAGTTATTCTATTGGGTGTATCACGATTGATCCAAATAATAGTAATGTCATCTGGGTCGGGACTGGTGAGAATAACAATCAGCGTAGTGTAGCCTATGGGGATGGCGTTTATAAATCCATAGATGGGGGCACCACCTGGAACAACATGGGGTTAAAAAACAGTGAGCATATTGGTAAAATCTTTATTGATCCTAACGATTCTGAGATTATCTATGTGGCGGCTATTGGCCCATTATGGAGCGCAGGCGGAGATCGGGGCATCTATAAATCCATAGATGGCGGCCTCCATTGGACGTTGATCAAGGCGATCGATGAGCATACGGGAATCAATGATTTGGTTATGGACCCAAGGGACTCGAAGGTGATGTATGCAGCTGCATATCAAAGGAGGCGACATGTATTTACTTACTTGGGTGGTGGGCCAGCATCAGGTTTATGGAAGACTGTCGATGGGGGTGCTAATTGGACAGAGATAAACAAAGGCTTGCCCGACGTAGAGAAGGGACGAATCGGATTGGCTATTGCAGCCTCGGATCCCGAGACTATTTATGCAATCGTAGAAGCAGCTCAAGGCAAAGGTGGTTTTTTCAGAAGTACCAATCGAGGAGCTAGTTGGGAAAAACAAGGGTCTTTTAATACCAGTGGTAATTATTATCAAGAGATTGTGGTAGATCCAAATGATGCATCAAGAATATATGCCATGGATACTTGGATCCACGTATCCAACGATGGGGGCAAAACCTTCAAGGTGTTGGGAGAAGAGGCTAAACATGTGGACAATCACTGCATGTGGATTGATCCTACAGACTCAGAACACTTCATGGCGGGTTGTGATGGGGGTATTTACGAGACTTGGGACGGCGCTAAAACTTGGGATTATAAGGCCAACTTACCTATTACTCAGTTTTATAAAGTAGCCCTTGATAATGAGTATCCCTTTTACAATGTGTATGGAGGTACCCAAGATAATGCTAGTTTGGGAGGTCCTTCTAGATCTCTTTCCGATAATGGAATTTCCAATGAGGAATGGATTAATACCCACGGAGGGGATGGATTTGAATCACAGGTAGATCAAGTTAATGCCAATATAGTGTATGCCCAGTCACAGCATGGCGTATTGGTTCGGTATGATCGACTCAGCGGTGAGGAGTTGGGAATTCAGCCCCAGCCCAGAAAGGGAGAAAATGCTTATCGATGGAATTGGGATGCACCTCTTGTGATTAGTCAGCATGATAATAAGCGTCTTTATTTTGCTGCAAATAAGGTGTTTAGGACGGATGACCAAGGTGATAGCTGGAAGGTCATTAGTGAAGACCTGACGGCCAATATTAACCGCAACGAACTTGAAGTGATGGATCGAATTTGGGGTATTGACGCAATTGCGAAAAATCAATCTACTTCTCAATATGGTACGATTGTGGCGATGGATGAATCTCCCATTAATCCAGATTTGCTTTATGTAGGCACCGATGATGGGTTGATTCAAGTGACAGAAAATAGCGGAACGACTTGGACTAAGATGAATGTCTTTCCGCAAGTGCCCAAAGATACCTATGTAAACATGGTTTTAGCATCGAGGTATGATGAAAATATCGTATTCGCTTGTTTCAACAATCATAAAAAAGGGGATTTCAAGCCCTATGTATTTAAGAGCATCGACAAAGGAAAAACCTGGAAATCGATTACCGCAAATCTACCCGAACGTGGGTCTACATACGCCATCGCTCAGGACCATGTAGATCCAAATCTCCTCTTTGTTGGAACTGAATTTGGGTTGTTTGTTAGCAATAATGGCGGGCAATCATGGCTTCAAATGAAATCAGGTTTGCCGACGATTGCTGTTCGAGACATTGCCATACAGCGACGGGAAAATGATCTAGTCCTTGGCACTTTTGGGCGTGGTTTTTATGTTTTGGATGACTATTCCGCCTTACGCAGTACTAGAGAAACTCAACTGGATGGGGAGGGTTATTTGTTTTCGGTAAGAGATCCTTTACTTTATGAACCGAGCTATCCGATGGGCTTGCCGGGTCAAGCCTTTCAGGGGGATAGTTATTATCGGGGTGAAAATTTACCGCCCGTCGCACTTTTTACCTATTACTTAAAAGAAGAGATCACCTCGCTCAAAGCCCAGCGACAGACAATGGAAAAGGCCCAATTGGAAAAAGGAGAAGACACGCATTACCCCAGTTATGAAGCACTAGCTGCTGAGCGAAGCGAAAAGGAGCCTCAGTTGCTTTTTACCGTGAGTAATGCGGCAGGTAAAGTCGTTAGAAAAATCACTTCTGCACCTCAAAAGGGAATTCAGCGGATACAATGGGATATGCGTTATGCAGATCCAGATCCGATTAATTTGTCTTCCTCCTCTTTTTATAATCCATGGTCAGACAGCGACAAAGGAATATTGGTGGCACCCGGCAAGTATTTTGTGAGTCTTGCAAAAATTGTACAAGGTGAAACCATCGCATTAGGAACACCTATTGCCTTCACTATCAAAGCTTTGGAAAATCGATCACTTCCAGCCACAGACCGTATGTTTTTGGATGAATTTAATCGAAAGGTTCTACGATTGTCGGGTGCGATTGGCGCTTGTGGCCAAACCTTACAAGAGGTTATTAGTCAATTGAGATATATTGATGCTGCCCTGTTGAAATCAGAAGTGGCGCAAAGCCACCCTGCGGTTTTATTGTCTGAAAATATTGCGACGAAGGTTCGAGAGATTAGTATTGAATTGAATGGTGATCGCATTGCGAGTACTTTAGATATGGATCGGCCACCAAGTGTTGGAGGCCGCGTAGGTATGCTGGTATATATGTTATTTTCATCAACTAGTGCACCTACTCAGACGAACATAGAGAGTTATGCTATTGCCGAGGAGGAATTTGAGCCCGTATTGAATCAAATAAGAAAATTGGTCAGTGAAGATCTTAAATCATTGCAGGCGCAACTCTTATTGGTTGGTGCGCCTTATACGCCTTATACGCCTTATACGTTACCGCGCGTTCCCGCATACTAGCATGGGCATGGTGTTGATCTTTTAACTTACAAATGAAATGAGAAAAGTCATATTTTGGATAGGATTGCTATTTCCTTTTTTGTCAATAGCACAAGTGGGTAAGGTATTCGATCAATTGGTCATGGAGAGTAAAATACTCAAAATGGAACGAAAATTCGCAATCTACTTGCCACCTGACTACGAAACGTCACAGCGTGACTATCCTGTGCTCTATTTGTTGCATGGGGCCAGTGATAATCAAACAGGATGGGTACAGTTTGGAGAAGTGCTAGGGATCACAGATAAGGCCATTGAAGAGGGAATTGCCACGCCCATGATTATCGTCATGCCCGATGCAGATACCCGGGTCATGGGCTATGTCGATGTCCCGAATGGCGAGTGGAATTATGAGCAATTTTTCTTCGAGGAATTAATGCCCTATGTAGAAACTCAATATAGAATCAAAAAAGAAAAGCGCTACCGTGCTATAGCGGGGCTTTCAATGGGTGGCGGTGGCACATTCAACTATGCATTGCACAGACCAGATCTTTTTCAATCTGCTTGCCCTTTGAGTGCCTATTGCGGTCCTTTGTCGGTAGCGGAGGTCGATCATCGCTACAAATGGAACAATGATGCTAATATTAGTAGTGAGCACAATCGCATCTTTTATGAAAAATACGGGGTCGTTTATCAAATGACAGAGAATCCTATCGAGAATATTAAATCAGTGCGCTGGTATATTGACTGCGGAGATGATGATTTTTTGTACGAAGGCAATGCATTGGTACATATCGCGATGAAAAAGCGAGGGATACCACATGAATATAGGGTGCGCGATGGTGCACATAATTGGACTTATTGGCGAGATTCCTTACCGGAGGTTTTGAGATTCGTCTCTCAAGGATTTCATCAATATTGAAAGGTAGTTGGGGTACGTTGAGTTGGGGTTCTTTATCTTAACGCAACTCTGTAGCACGCGTTTTAGGCCAAAATCAATTTGGCCAAATACTGATCGTTGCCGTCTTCAAATAATATTTCGGTTTCGAACCCATTTTGGCGTGCAGATTTGATTAAGGCTAAGGGATCCACATAGAGCCAATCAAACCAATCACCTTTTTTTTTATCGTATTCATAGCAGTAGGAGACTTCTCCGAAATAAGGTACCGGTTTCACAAGTCCATCATCGTAGAGATAGCTAATATCGGAGGAGTCGAGCAGGATTTGCCCATTTGGATTCAATAGAGATTTACATTTCTCAAAAAAAAGAGAAAGTTTTTCGAGTTTACCTACCAATCCGATTCCGTTCATGAGCAGCAATAAGGTATCATACTTTTTTTGATGTTCGCGGTAATCTTGTAAGATCACTTGCGAGACCCCAGACAATTTCATAGTAGCCACACAGCCGGGCGATAGGTCAAGTGCTGTTATATCGGCACCAAATGACTGCAAAAAAAGCGCATGGATACCGGCGGCGGCACCAATATCCAATACTTTTCCCCTGCAATGACTTAGTGCCATGTTTTCTAGATCAGTGAATTCTTCTGCATCCCGGAAAAAGAGCTCAAGTGGCATTGAATCAATCGGACCATAAGAATTGTGGAGTTTTAACTTGGTAGTTCTATTACCTTGGTAATAAGCGAGAATCGCAGTGCCATGAATATCTTTCATAATGTTATTGACGATTAAGTCAGCAGGTACTGGCAAAGATACTTAAGAGTTGTCTCGCTTAACGATTAAATAAAAACCATTTCCAATGTCCTTGAAGCCTTGCTCATAGCAAAATTTATATTCGTCGCCGGCTTTGGTTAGATAGGTGTTGGTGTAATACTCAAAATGGAAGCCATGTCGCAGTAGCTGGTCACGATGAATTTTGCTTTTGCCCTCAGGATTAAGTTTTTCAAGAATTCTTCTGTTTTTGCGAAGTGTATTATTGACACTGCGTATATAATTCATCTGATCAGCGTTTTGCTTATTATTAAAGTGGTTTCGGCAGGCATCGGTGCAAAACTTTTTATCAGATCTACCTTGAAATGAGCGCCCACATTCAATACAAGTACGATCCTCCATAATATTTTTCTTTGTTTAAATATAATCAACCCGACAGAAATGGTCAATATACTTGTCATGAGTATATCTCCGTGACCGATAAAGAGCCAATTGAAAGACCTAAAATCAAGGAACAAAGGGTAATTGGTGCTTATTGTCTCATAATTTCTTCTCTGAAATGGAGTCCCCATTCAAGTAATTCATCCAACAATTTGAAAGAACTTGTGCCTAGCGGTGTCAACTCATATTCAACGGTGATGGGCATGGTATTAAGCAAACTTCTTGTGATCATTTTATTGGTTTCTAGGGATTTTAACTCTTGCGAGAGCATTTTTGGAGAGATCTCGGTAATCTCTCTTTTCAGTTCCCCAAATCTTTTTTTACCGTCACTCAATGCAATAATGATCGGGAAGCGCCACCTTCCTTGAATCACCTCTAGGGCATCTCTGGCTGCCATTAGTTTGAATTGACACGTTTTTTCTTTGATTTTACCGCTCATAGTTACTAAAAGGAAACTAGTTACCTATAGGTAATAGATAACAAATATATATCAAATGTAAGTACTTTTGTTGAAAATTAACATAGGAACAAGATGAAAAGATTAATAAAACAAGTTTTGGTAATATCGGCGATCGCACTATCCTGCAATCTATTAGGACAGACAAAAAATATTTGGGAGGTTGACCAAAGTCACAGTGCCTTAAAGTTTTCGGTGATTCATTTACTTATTTCAGAAGTTGAGGGAAATTTCAAAATATTTCAAGGACAAATGCGTGCGTCAAAAGAAGATTTCTCTGACGCTGAGATTGATTTTAGTGCCGACGTAGCGAGTGTCGATACTGATAATGAGATGCGAGATGGACATTTGCAATCTGATGATTTTTTCAATACTGCGACCTATCCCAAAATGACGTTTGTCAGCAAGTCCTTTAAAAAAATGGCCAATGATCAATATGCTTTGACAGGAGATTTGACCATCCGAGACATCACCAAAGAGGTGACGCTGGATGTTAAATATGGCGGCAATATTCAAGATCCTTATGGCAATACCAAGGCAGGGTTCAAGGCGACGGGTGCAATCAATCGTTTTGATTATGGCTTAAAGTGGAACGCACTCACCGAGGCGGGGGGTGCGGTCGCCAGTGAAGAAGTAGCTTTAACACTGAATTTGGAATTTAAACTAGCAAAATAATCCAACGATGAACCTCTTCAATCTTGCCAAGAGAGGTACATTATCAGGATTGGTATCTATGGTACTTAATGTAATTGTATATTTAGTCGCCACTAGCTTATTGGCTGTCGATACGGAGGTAAGTTTACCAAATGGCGAAAGATTGGATTTAATGGCCGTTTGTGCGGCCTCTTTTATTCCAGGGGTTGTCGGTAGTTTACTCTTATTTGGACTTTCCAAAATAAGTAAGCACGATCTCCTTATTTTTAATTTATTGGCAGTGGTTGTATTGTTGGGTTCGATGATACCTGTGTTTTCCAGTGGATTGTCGAGCGGTTATAGCATTCTATTAGCCGTCTTACACCTGATACCAGCGCTGGTTATTGTTTAATTTTTAAATAAGTCCAAAGCACAAGTTTAGAATTCCAAATGTGGCCTACCTGACGCCTCTATTGGGGTTAAGGTAGGCCTCTTTTTTCAAAGTCAACCGCGGGTGATCTGACCTGCCGTCTCAGTAGGCGGTTTAGGTAATTAAAATTTCATACCAGATTTCATTTTTTTATATTTTTTTTTGAAAATTAAATCATTGATTTTCAGTTATATATTCGTTTTTAAACGATTACAAACGAAAGCAAATGACTACAAATAGCTAAAAACCGAATGTCATTTGTTTGGTCATCAATCTTTGCTTCGTCAAACGACAAATTCATCTACCAAAACGATGAATTATTTTCAAAATTTAAATTTTAAAATCATGACAATTTTAAGAAATAGTGTACAACTCATCGGAAGATTAGGAAAAGAGCCCGAAATCAAGACTTTTGATAGTGGGACCAAAAAAGCCAGCTTTTCGCTCGCTACCAACGAGAATTATTACAATAACAAAGGCGAGAAGGTGGAGGAGACCCAATGGCATCAGGTGGTAGCCTGGGGCAAGAAGGTCGAGATCATAGAGAGTTACCTCAAAAAGGGAATTGAAGTGGCCGTACAAGGCAAGCTGGCCAATCGATCTTATGAGACGCCCACAGGGGAGAAGCGCTATGTCAGTGAGATCAGTTTGAATGAGCTATTGATGCTCGGTAAGAAAGATTGATCAACCCCTCTTTTGATCATCAAGCCATCTGTCGATTCGGTGGGTGGCTTTTTATATCTTTTTAATAAATTTAAATGAATCATTTAAGTATTTATTGAATCAAGTATGTAAGATATGTAGCGATGATGAACGTAAAAGAAATGAACAGATTACTTGTCGTACGGGGCTATAGCAGTAATACCATTAGTACTTATTAGCTTGTATTCATTATTTTAAAAATTACTTTAAGGGGTTTGAAATAGATCAGCTAACCAAAAATGATATATTGGCTTATTTGTTTCATTTAATCCAAGAAGATTATTCTAAAAGCACTCAAAACCAACATATTAATGCCATTAAATTCTATTTTGAAAAATGTTTGGGCAGAAAAAAAGAATATTACCACATTGAAAGACCCAGATAAGATAAAAAACTATAATTCCCCCCTTATTTAGGACAGGGATAGTTCAAATTTAGGTTTATTTTTAGGGATCGTTTTAATTAGATTAAAATATTTTTCAGGGGTATTATTGTTGATGCTCGTATGCCTTCT
>JABMNK010000013.1 GCA_013204595.1 Flammeovirgaceae bacterium | reverse complement strand
CTCCAAAACCTGCTTTCTCATCGCGGCAAAAGGCTCTTTTATCAGCGCATAGCCAAGACCCAAGAAAAACCCCAAAAAGGTGAACCCAAGTACGATGAGTGTCCTCTTGGGACTCGTGCGTTGATTGGGAATGACTACGGGATCAATAATGGTGAAGATGGGCGTATCCTTACTTACTTGAATTCGCGCTTGCTCCACCTGCTTGGCCAATTCTTCATTGACGGCACTGGCGATGGCCAATTCGGATTCCAGACGACTCAGTTTGTTTTCAAAAAGTCCTGAGCTGATGTTTTGGTGTTGGTCGCGAAAGCTGGCTAATTCATCTTGGAGGGCTTCAAAAGCCACTTTTTTTTCCGTGTAAAGGGTTTCTGTGAAAGTCAGTAATTCCTGGGCATTTTTAATTTTAAAATCAATGACCTCTTGTTGCAATAGATGCTGCGTATTTTGGGCAATGATGGCGGCTACTTGTGGATCTTTGTCTTGAACGGATAGCGTAATAAAGCCTTCCTTTTTATCAACGCTAATGGTGACCAACCCTTTAAGGTAATTAAACAATTGTTCATCTTCATAAGTGAGCCTTTTAATGGTTATATTCTCTGCAGCGCTCGGTAGGGCATTCATTTTTGCAAAAATTTTGCCTTTAAGAAGTGCGGGAAGACCAATGGTATATTTTTTCAAAAAGTTTAAAAAATCAAAGGAATTGGATTCCTTAAAATACATTTGGGTCAAGAGGTATTCTTTTATCACGATATTCTGTCCATTCAATGGAACTTCCAATAACAACGTTTTTTCAAGAAAGGGAATGCTGTTCAAGACCATAGGATACATGGTGGGTGGAATTTCAGAATCACCCCCACTCATGCCGCCCAGGCTAATACCGGCGAGGGAAGCCAGACTACCCAGGCTTCCGCCTACCGATCCGCTACTTTTTCCTTTTGGGATAAAGGTGGTGGTCGCGGTATAGATATTGGTACTGCTCAGGGCAAAAATGACACCCAGTAGGGCAAATACCACACTTATTTTGATGGCGATTTTACGTCCTTGCCATACTTTTTGGAGCAATTCCACTAAGTCAATTTCATCTGATTCGGGTAGCTGATGCGGTTGTTCCATAAAGGTTTAATTAATACTTGTTCGTGGCATGTGGATAAGACTAGGTTACTACTATCTTAAAACGATGGAGCAAAACTATTTAAAAATTGATAAAAACAGGAATCGCAGGGACATTTAGTAGGATAATTGAATTTACTCCCGTTTATAAAATAGGGACAACCACTCAAGGGTTCCTTTGCATCATAAAGAACATTTTAATCTCTCGTTGCTATCAACCGGAGTATAATTAAGGGGTCTAAATTCTTTTAATAAAATGATTATTTTTGAAGGGGTCTTATTTGGAAAAGTATTTTTTTCCAACATTTTTGGATAAAAAAAATTAATCAAGTACTTTTGTTACTCAGATACAATAAAATCAATTGTTAGAAACATTAATTACTTCTAAGACGAGATTAAGATTACTGATCAAATTTTTTGTTGCGGCGACCAACAAGGGATATTTAAATGGGCTGGCCCAAGAATTTGGAGAATCGACCAATGCCATTCGCAAAGAGCTCAACCACCTGGCTGTTGCTGGCTACCTCAAGAAAAATCAAGAAAACAACAAAATTCAATACTTGGCCAATACGATGCACCCCCTCTTTTCATCCTTGCAAAAAATAGTGCACCAGCATTTGGGATTGGAATTGATCGCCGAACAAGTCATTGATCGCATGGGGGAGGTACAAACCATTTCGCTTGTGGGGGACTATGCCAAAGGCATGGACACGGGCACCATTGAAATCGTCATCTGCGGCCATCAACTCAATCACGATTATTTAGTGGGGTTGACCAGAAAAATTGAGGCTCAAATCGATCGCCGTCTCCACATAAAGGTGTCGAAGGATATACCCGAAGGGGGAATCGTATTGTATACTTATGAATCAGCTAATTGAACGGATGCATTGGCTGGTACTCTATACGAATCCTAGGGCTGAAATGAAAGTCGCAGAGCGGCTTGAAAAAATAGGCGTCGAAGCCTATTGTCCGGCGAGAATGGAGATGCGTCAACGCAGCGATCGGAAGAAAAAGATTTGTGTGCCGCTGCTGCCTTCAATGGTCTTGGTGAATATTGACGAGCGAGAAAAAAACAAAGTATTTGACGTGCAAGGTGTGGTGCGTTACCTGTATTGGCTTGGGCAGCTGGCCAAAGTGAGTGTGGATGAAGTGTTGACCTTAAAAGAGGTAACCGAAGGTAAAAATTTGGTCGCACACGAAGTGATCAAAAAAGGGGTAGGAGCTGAAGTGGAGCTACTGGGCACCCAACGAGGGGTGATTACCAAAACATCAGCAAGTCACTACTGGGTGGAATTGAAAGGGCTGAATTACCTCATTAAATTAACGGCGGCAGAGTAGCTGGAGGTTGATTTCGTGATACATGGTTCCACTCAATATGGGAGGGACGATGGCGAAGCCGTGGATGGGAGATTAGTGTGGTCCAGACCAGTGAAAGGTATTTGTAAATGAACGTAAATCATTAATAACTTGAAAATTAAGAATTTTACATGTTTAATTTTTTGTTTATGGGTCCCCGGAAAAGGTTGAAAAACAGGTTAAATGTGCTCAGTTTTGTGAGTTATTTTATAGAATAACATAGAAAAATGAAGCTTAAAGCGATTATAGTTAGTGGTTATTTTAATCCGATTCACAATGGATATATTGAGTATTTTCGAAATGCAAAAGCGAATGGATACAAGTTATTTGTAATAGTTACTAGTGATTTCCAAAGAGCATTAAAAGGATCTAAAGAATTTCAGGATGAGAATGAGACTGTATTTATAGTTGAAAACTTGAGGTTAGTTGACAAGTGTTTTCTTTCTATAGACAAAGATATGACAGTGTTAGAGTCAATGAAAATAATATTCAACCAATTTGGGAATGAGTATCAACTTGCATTTGCAAATGGAGGTGATTAAAATAATGATACTATTCCAGAAAAGCCTATTTGTGAAGAGTTGGGAATTGAATTGATAGATGGATTTGGAGAAAAAATACAATCATCTTCATGGTTATTAAATAAATATTTTTTTTTTAAAATATAAAAAATGAAAAAAGCAATTATAACTGGTGTAAATGGTCAAGATGGAGCCTATTT
>JABMNK010000124.1 GCA_013204595.1 Flammeovirgaceae bacterium | reverse complement strand
TAGCTGGGTTGTTAGTGCAATCGCAAACTTGTTTTCTCTAAAATATTTTTTTTATTATATTTCCATTAATGGAATTGGAGAGTAGTTAACTTAGCTTTTTTCATCCTCTATTTTCAATTAAAGCATCAATGAAAAACCTGATTTTATCCATGTTCATCAGTTACACACTTAGTCTTTTGATTAGTTGTGATAACTATCCTATTACAGATGACAATGTTTCCCTTATGACTGAAATTAAGGATGACACTGTAACGGATGACGACATTGTATTGGATGATGATATCGTATCGGATGAGGTTATCGTAGTGCTAGATGATGCTACTGACGGGATCATAGCGCTGAACGATTTATCATTTAGTGTCGAAGAGGTCTCAGGGACTACCACAATTCTAAGCGACGGATCCAGCCTTTGGGTAAGCACAGATGGACAGGTATTACTCCGTGCTGAAATGGCTGATACGTTGGATGGGTTTACTTTTTCAGTTGGTGAAGTCACCTCTGGAGACAGGATATCCGCATTTATTAGTCTAGAAGATAATTGTGAAAACAAGACTCAATTTGTAATGTGGGCCGAGGTTGATGGAAATACACAGGGTTTGTTGTATGCTTGTGATTATCTTAATGGTACGTGCGCAATTGACGAAAATAGCTGTGAGGTGTCTAACGGCGCGGGGGGGCTCAGGGAAGGAGCGAACCTTGGTCTGTGGATTGACGAGGAAGGTATTGTTTATCAAAGTTTTGAAATGTTTAAGAGCTTGAGTAACACCAACGGTTATGTTGATATAGGGGCTCTAAAAACCAAGACTTATGGAATATTAATTATCGCCAGTGACACCATCATGGAGGTTAAACTTAGTGATATTGCCATGTCTTTGGCGTCAGCTCAAGATTTTTCTCAGACGATGGCTACGGGAAGTTGCGCTGATACCACAGCCATTAGTTGTGATGTCAGCAGCGGAGGTTAAGGCAAAAAAAAATTAAGTTTTGGGGGATGGGGATTATGTCTCTAGGGCAAATAAATTATTCTATTTATTATCTCGTCTACGGTTTTTTTTTCTAGTTTCGTCTGAGTTCTAATAAGCTATCTCTTTTGTAGAAGTTCTTAGTTAAAGTAAAAAATCATTATTATTGGGTTTCAATATGGAGGCAGGAAAATATAAGTCTAAAAAAGGTAAATTCGGTGATCAGTTTCAATCTTATTTTTCACATGTTAAGTGATGTAATTTCCAAGGTACTTAATTATTTTATTTCGATGATTAAGTTTCTGACTATGGCGTTTATGTTAATATGCTCAATCTGTGTTCCACAAGTAGGGATAGGAATGTCATCGTTTCCAAATAATGAATTGGAGTCTGACGCCAAGCTCTATCGTCAACGATCAGTTAAGGGCATTGATAGGAGATCGGATGCCTTTATTGTGATTGATTCAGATCTTCAAGCCAGTGCTTTGGCCAGTAAATCCTTATTTGAAAGGAACAATCCTATTAAATCTAAGTTAGCTTTAGAGGCCTTCCATCAATTTAAATTGGGTGCGGGAGGTGTAATAGGTTCCCCTGTTTATCAGTCGCTCTATCAAGCGGCAAAGGCAATTTTAGGGGATAATTTCAATGAATTCATCGGTCATAAGGGAGTTGATATTAAAACGTTTACTCGGGTGTATGATCAATATCATTCTTTAGCGGAAGACGGCCGATTAATCATTTGGGAACCATTAGATCGGACGTATATTCCGAAGGAAGTTTCGGAGCGATTTATTTATTTGTGGAAGGGTGATAAAATGAATATTATAGAATCTTCGTTGGTCAGTCATGAAATTTCCCAAATTACTTTTAATGAAGCATATAATAGTTTGTCGCTACTCAAGGATGGTAATTTTCTCCAAATAAATCCTAAGACGGATCAATATGTTGAGATAGAAAATCTTGATATAGACCTGCCAATAATAAAAATATTTGCCTCCAATGAGGGTTGGGATATCATCACAAAGACTGGGTTTTTTCATTTAATAGCTAGAGATCCCGAAAAAATCACTTGGACGCATTGGCCATTAGGAATTAAAATCGTAGAGGCCATTAAATCGCAAGCAGGTTATTTTTTTTTAGACGGAAAACAGATTTATCAGTTTGATGACCAAACGGGTGAAATTGATATAATTGATTTGTCTTTAAAGATGAGTCCTGTAAAGATCGCGGTAGATAAACAAGTGAAAAAATTAGCCGTGGGCTATGCATCTGGAGAAGTCGGTGTTCATGATTTGTCCAATAATGAAGTTTTATCCAATTTTATTGGTCATAATTCCAGGATATCGGCGCTAGAATTTGGACTAAAAAATCGATTATATACCGCTGGGCTTGATCGAGTCGTCAATGTATGGAATGTCACTAACGAAAACGAACTACCTCTGCAACTGATTGATCATCAAACTTTCATTACTTCCTTATTTGTACATGAAGAATCTCAAAGATTAGTTGTTGGTGAAATAGATGGTACCCTTAAGTATTATGAATTACGGCCTGAAAAGTTGGTTGACCTTTTGTGTGAAGCAGGGGTAAGTCCATTGACTGAAGTTGAATGGATTCAATATGTAGGGGATCAACTTCCTTATGAGCCATTTGAATGTCAATCAACTTCCGATAATTAAATGAATAAAGTAATTTTAAGATCTGGTTTGTGCGTCATGTTTGCACTAACTTTTTTAGCTCAAAGTAAGGGGCAAAGTTGTGAGCAACAACTCAGGTTGGCACAACAATACTATCGGGAAGGAAAGGTTGATTTGATTTTGAATCTATTGGAACCCTGCATTCAAGACCCAACAATGGATCGAGACAATCTGATTGAAGCATTCCGGATAATGGCAAATACGGCGTATTTATTAGATTCAGTATCACAGGGACAAGTATTTGTTGAAAAACTCCTCAATAAAGATTTAAGTTTTCAGTCATCGGACCGAGATATATATAAATTCCGTGAGGGATTAACCCAAATACGGCGATCACCCAATCTTCAGATCGGATTTCAGGTCGGTATGAACTTTTCTATGGTTAAGATTGATGATGTGTATAGTGGACTTTTTGATCCAGATAATCTAAAAAATATATATGGTTTAGATATCAATCATCTAGTAACCGAAATTAATGCTCAAGTAGGGCCTATGCTATCGTTGATTTTAATTAAAAAATTAACTTCGACATTGGCCATTGAAACGGGTATTGGTTATCAAATTACCCGTTACCGACTGTATGATACCTATCATGAAGGAACGCTTCAGACGATGGTAGAAGACTATCAAGTGCCTTTATTGATAAACTATCAGTTTCCTTTTTTGCTCAATGACAATGTGGTAGGTCTCCAAACGGGACTCAATTTGTCTTTTTTGAGAGATTGGCGTCATGGTGCTATGTTGGGAACGGATACTGATTTTAGTAGTACTGAACTACGTACTCCTTTCAGTTTTAATTATGCCGTGGGACTTTATTTTAATGGGAAGGTTGGAAATTTGGTGATAAGACCCAATGTACAATATTCTTTAGGTATGACTCCCCGCTCCAAAACCTTATCTGATAGTGAAAATGCCAGTCTTGTGTACAATGAGCCCTCATTTCTCAATTACAATACCCATTTCAACTATGTCACTTTTTCTATTACTTTTTTAAAGCAACGATTTTGATGAGATTTTTACTGTTGGTCTGCGCTATTTTTATTTTTTCCTGTCAGTACGATGAGGTTAATAAATCTGAAGATAATTGGACAAAAATAATTTATGAAACTTCATCATTGGGAATTATAGAAGCGTCTACTTCGGTTTATCCTGTTCTTGCCTTTAGTAGTAATTTTTACAAGATCAGTGGGGCAGATGCATTTTTGACAGAGACTCCCAAAGAAGATATTTATGAATTTAATGAATTCGAACTAGCCACTAGTACCTCACTTAAGTATGAAAACAATTTTGTTTTCGGGGGTGTAGATCACACTAACTTGAGCCCTATATATGGAATCAAATTAATGAATGATGAATTTGATTCAAAGTTATTTTTTCATGAGAATGTCGCTCAAGGTGTTTTTTTTGCTGGCAGTTCATTACAGTTTCATTCACTTTTGACCTCACCTCTTTACCTCAATACAAAGAGTGAGCCAACAGTTAATGCCACGCTTTGTAGCTACACTTATGCACAAGACCTTTTTGATACCTTGTCGACACAAAATTTTGAGATCACCAATGTTGATCCAACTTTAGCAATTGATCTCTATGCTGTAAAAAGTGGAGACCAAGTATTTTTTGTATTTCAACAACGTTTGTTTTTATGGGATGCTGTTACTGGAGAGATAAAGGAGCGTGATACCGGAGAGGTAGCGATTGGACTTTATTTTTTAAATGATCAATTAATCCTTCAGCCAAAGTCTAATGAACTTAAGATTTACGATAAATCATTGGGATTACAAGAGTCTGTATCACTTTCAGCAATGGTTTCATTGTCAGATTACAAAACGACTATTTTGAAAATTTTTATAGATTCACAAGGCATGTATGTCGTTGTGGGTGAGTCTAAGGCAGAATCATCTTCGGATGATGTCTTGACGGAAGTAACCTCATTCGTATCTGTATTGACCATTGGTGAGAATTGGGAATTGAGTAATCGAAAGGTAGTTCTTCAAGGTAATGATTACAAAGGGACTAGTTTATTGTGGGAGCGATTCGATTTAATTTCCCAAGATATTAAAAATGATGTGGCTTATTTTCTTTTCAAAAGACCGATTGGTGGGTCCAAATACGAATATTTAGTTAAGCGAACAGCACTTTATTGACCCATGTTCATTCAATAGCTCTGTTGAGTACGAGCTCAAAAATGCCATCATCACAATTTATGCCGGTGATTTCTATTTTTAAATCAGTAGTTAATTCGCCCTTAAAAGTTCCTGAATTTTGGTCTTTGCAATTTTGATAACCGATCATATAATCGGAGAAACCTCCGCTGCCTTCAAGTTCTGAGATTTTGGAATCGGAATAATAAAATCTCAAAGAACCAGTAGATATAGTCGGATTATTAAAATTACTCGTACTTGGGCTTTCTAGTGCGAAACTACCATTGTAGGAACCAATTTCATTATTTTCTTTGATCGTACCCGACACCATGAGGAGTCTCATTTGACCAAATCCGTTTGAGGTAATATTCTGTCTCAAAATACCTTTGTAATAACCAATTAAAACACCTTGATCACTTAGGGAAACTGTATTGGAATTCGAGATAGAAAGTTGATTGAAGTTTTCTCCAATTAGCAGTATTTTGGCTATATAATTTTTATCAGGGATAATGGGATTTCCCTCTGAATCTAATTCATGGGTTATATCACTTAAATAATATTCTTCGGTATTAATTGGTCGCTCCGTGTATCTTTCCGGGGACAATAAAAAAGCCTGCAATTTATCGATGGTGTTTATTTTGTCTTCGGGGATTAAAATAATTCGATAAGATGAAATGCTACCAATATTTGATAGTATAAAAGAGATTCTAAAGTCTTGGTAGTCCCCACTATTAGCGACATCAAAAAGGCTTAGCTCTTCGACACGTTGCTCAATAATAATTTCATTTTCCTCATTGCACGAGGAGATGAAATGGCTGGCACAGATTATAATAAAAAGATTGAATGTTCGCATTAAATAGTTTTGCTTAGAAAAGAATAGTTTTTAATAGTTTAATCAAACGGTCAATAGTCTGAAACTTTTTTTAAATATAAACTTTAACCATTCGAATCACTAAAGTAGTAATTTATTTTATTCAAGGGAGTTTGTAGTATGGCTCACTGATCCGAAAGGGGTACCCATTGTGTAGTAAGATCCGGATCACTCATGTCTTTGTCCAAAGGAAATATAGGTCTTTTGATGTTCTTATAACCGAGTCGTTCCAGATCTTGATCGACACCCCCAGGGGTCAGCGCCATCACCCAATCCCCACGCATATCGTAAAGTTCAGGAACAAGGTAGCCTATCTTGACAACCAAAATAGCTGCATTTCTAGGAGCTAAGCCCAAGTCAGTAAAGTCATGTTCATAGTGATAGGGTTTTCGTTTGTTGGTGACGATGACCTTAACGCTACCCACTTTCACTACTACTTCTGTTTCTGCATGAATATCACCTTTTTTAATAGCATCCACAGTTCCCTTTAGTTTAATTGGCGGAGCAAAACGGTCATCAATTTCAGCCCCTACTAGTGCATTTACTTGGCCACCAACACCTACAGCAATTGCTGCTTTAATTAATGCAGGGCCAGGAATAGATGCGTAAATTAATTCAGGTCCTGTTTTGGATTGAAAGGCCGGATGTGCCAAGATTTCACGAAGTGTCCAAGTGACGTCGCCAGCTCCTCCAGCGGTAGGATTGTCACCCATATCACTGATAATATAAGGATGTAGTTGGCTCGCCAAGGCATACTTTAAACTTTGCGCTAGCGTTGCTATTGGGGCCACAAAGTCAAATTGATTCCTCACATCCCAGAAGCTTTGCGCTAGTGCTTCAGCGGCGTCAGATACGGCTATCTGATCGTCACCTGTTACCATTACTACGGCATGATTCCGCGGCTCATCTGCCCATGCATAACCAATCCAAATGGCGGCATCAACAATGCCTTTTTTGCTAGCGGCTGGACTTACTTTTGCATATAAACTTTTACCTGGTTCTATTCGGGTACTGGTCTTTTCTCCAGGCAAAAGAATAGGAACAGGTATCCATGCCTTGAAGGCGGGTTTCCCTTTGCCACTGATGATTCGATCGAGTAGTAAGTCAACGGCACGCTTTTTACTTTCCATGGCATCTTCATGAGGAGCCATTCTATAACAGGTGATCAAATCGCTATGTTTGGCTAGTTGCCAAGAGACATTTCCATGTAAATCCATGGAAGTAGAGATAATAGTTTCAGTACCAATAACCTTTCTAATCCTAGCAATGAAATCTCCTTCTGGATCATCAAGACCTACGACACTCATCGCTCCATGAATATCGAAAAACAACCCATCATAGGGTCCGTTTTCTTTTAAAAGCGTTAGGGTTTGATTGACTAAGGACTCATAAGCCTGCTTGGTAACGATACCTCCCGGAAGTGCGTGACCTTGCAATATGGGGAGCCATTCGGCACTTGTTCGCTCGATTGAATCCGAAGATAAAAAAGGATATTGATCAAGAATAGCCGGACCTATTTTAGCATGAAACGCCTCTTCTACGGTGAGGGCTGGACTAAAGGTACTGGACTCGATGGCGAGTCCGGCAATAGCAATACGGGGTAATTTACTTCCTGAAAATGGACTATGGGTGGGGTCGCTGCAACCTCCTATTCCTATCAAAAGAACTAATAAAAATATATATTTTAACATAGAAGTTATAGCCAAATACGCTGATTTTGATGACAATTAATCTACAATAATTAATGGCTAAGTAGCATAGAAAGAGAAGTCCTTTTGCCACACCAACCTTACATTAATTCAAGTTTATCCAATTCATAGATTAAATCCTATGAACCAAGGGTTAAATTGATAGTCATTTGTTTAAAATTATTTTTCTTATTCCGAGGGATCACCTAAAGATAACTTAAGCTTAATTTTTGGAAGATGTGAAATTCATCAATCATTGGGATATTTATTTTAGGATTGGATATCACTTATCCTAGTTCAGGAAATAGAAATATAGGATGATAATTAGTTTTTTAATTGATTTTTTGAGGTTAATAAAACAGTCGAAAGCATCGATTTCCCTTGGAATGCAAGCCACGCTTTGGACCCATAATGCGGGAGAATATAAGGCACTTTGTTACCAATCATTTAGTTTAGCAAAATTTAATTGAATGAATTTCTAGCATTCGCATCGATGCCAGGCCCTTATGCAATCATCACTGATCTGGTGGAAACAGCACTAAGCAATGCGAATTATTATGGGCAGCGCATCATTTATCATGCCGAATCGGATTTGTCGAGCTGGCGGGCATGGGTTGAGTTGGAAGGAGCAACTCCAATCTCAGGAGTGCTAGAATTTTTGAATTATGCACATCAAAGAGATGTATCCATCTTCTATATTACTCATTAAAAGAATGATAATGAACACCTTTTAGATAGAAGTTGTCAGATTGTAGTGAGTAGCTTACCCCAGACCAGTAGATTTATTGACAAAAAGAAGGTTTAGGTAATTTGATGTCTTTAAAATAAAACAACCGCTTACAAATTCAATCCGAAAACGAAATGTTGGTATCTATGTTGGTGCTTCATAATAAAAAAGCACTCTTACCAATGGTAAAAGTGCTTTTGAGCAGAGGAGGAGGGATTCGAACCCCCGGTACCTCTCGGTACGCCGGTTTTCAAGACCGGTGCGATCGACCACTCTGCCACTCCTCTGTGTATTTTGGTCATAAAAATTGGATCGCAAAACTAATCTATCTTTTAAATTAATCAAGTGCATTGGGACTAATTTATCTTATTTTTTTCCTTAAACTTATACAAGGTACAAATTCTAGGATTCATCACGTTTCTCGGATGGCAATGCTTATTTTTAAACCATGTTTCAGAATACAGCTCCCCTTGCCGAACGTATGCGCCCAAGCCGTCTGTCCGATATTATGGGTCAAGATCATTTAGTAGGTCCAGAAGGCATTTTGCGCAAGTCTATCATTTCAGGTCAAATCCCATCTATTATTTTCTGGGGACCTCCAGGTACTGGCAAAACTACTTTGGCCAATATTATTGCCAATGAAGTTAAAGTTCCTTTTCATATCTTGAGTGCGATAAGTGCAGGGGTCAAGGACGTGCGGGACATTATTGCCAAAGTACGTTCAGGTCAGAGAACGATTCTATTCATTGATGAGATACATCGCTTCAACAAATCCCAACAAGATGCACTCTTAGGCGCAGTCGAAAAAGGGATCGTCACGCTGATCGGGGCCACCACCGAAAATCCAAGTTTTGAGGTTAATGCCGCCTTGCTCTCAAGAGCACAAGTCTACACGCTGAATTCACTGGGGAAGGAGCAGCTGTATAAAATCATGATGCAGGCGATTGAAAAGGATGACATTTTGAAGGAATTGAATATCGAGATTAAGGAAACTGAGGCTCTTTTTAATTTATCTGGAGGCGATGCACGTAAGTTGCTAAATCTCCTCGAACAAGTTGTGGTGGGCCAACGGTCAAAGGAGGTGGTTATCACAAATGATAAAGTCATGGATGTGGCACAACGCAAGACGGTGCTCTATGACAAGAAAGGCGAAATGCATTACGACATTATATCTGCCTTTATAAAATCTATTCGAGGAAGCGATCCCAACGCGGCAGTATATTATTTGGCTCGTATGATTGAAGGTGGCGAGGACGTGAAGTTCATCGCCCGTAGATTGGTTATTTTGGCTTCTGAGGACATTGGAAATGCCAATCCTACGGCGCTGGTCATAGCGACCAGTGCTTTTCAGGCGGTCAATATTATCGGATATCCTGAGTCTCGAATCATTCTGGCTCAGTGCGTGACTTATTTGGCCAGTTCGCACAAGAGCAATGCGAGCTATGAAGCCATTAATCAAGCGCAAGCGGCAGTTGCCAAGACCGGAGAGTTGCCCGTACCAATGGCGCTGAGGAATGCGCCTACCCAATTCATGAAAAAGGAGGGTTATGGCAAAGGCTATCAATATGCCCATGCGCATGAAGGAAATTTTATAAATATGGAATTTCTTCCGGAAGGTATTGCTGGGACGAAGTTTTATGACCCAGGAATAAATCCTCGCGAGGAAGAGTTACGTAAGCAACTAAAGGGCAAATGGAAGGAGAAGTACGGTTATTAGCTTTATCATCAAGTTAAAATATGCTTGGACTTCGTCTTTCAAATAGGATATTATCTATCCTAAATCCGTTTTTATTGACGATTTTTTCTCTTAATCCAATGGCTCTTAATCCTGCGCTTACCGGCAATTATTGACTGATCAGATTGCTTTTGAAAACACCTGCAGTCAATGTACAGATGTTATTTTGTTCTCAGAATTCGATCACTTTTTGAAGCAGTATTTTACCTACTCCTTTGCCTTGACTAGCCGGCGAAATGTAAATACTGATTTCAGCAACGACTTGATAAACGCACTGATCAGATACCGGAGTAGGGCTATCCAGCCAATCACTTGATGGCCAACTTCAGCGACCCAGCGACTATGTGGTAAATGTGATAGGTCCCATTGGACCCATTGCGGCGGGACAGTTTCAAAAGTGGCATTGCCTGACGCAATACCTGCCACATATATTTGTGAAACGGCAGACCAGTCATTATCTTGAAGTTCGCTAATCTTGAAGTTCATGTAGATTTGCTTAAAATAGCCTTACGAATTTAAATCTGAAATTATCCAATGCAACAACTCATAGGCCCTTTTTCTCAAATTTTGACTTTTGGACAAACGCCCGTCAAAGGGCCACTCAGTACTGAGCAAATAAATATTATCCATCAAGGGGCTGTTCTTTTTGAAGACGGAATAATTTTGAAGGTGGGTAATTTTGAAGAACTTAGCAAATCACCCATCGCAGTTCATGAAATTCAGGGGGATCATGTATTGTTGCCCGGATTAATCGATTGTCACACCCACATGGTCTGGTCTGGCTCCCGGGCGGCTGATTTTGAGCGGCGAAACAGTGGCTACACTTATCAACAAATCTTAGCAGAAGGGGGGGGTATTTTAGATACTGTTGGCTGGGTAAGGAAATCAAGTGCTGAAAATTTAAAAATGTTACTTCAGGGTAGGGTCAATCGCCATCTGGAAGATGGGATTACAACCATAGAGGTTAAGAGTGGTTACGGGTTGGACGAGGCAAATGAGCTTAAAATGCTTGAGGTCATTCACCAAGTGAATGTTGATACAAAGGCAGACCTAGTCTCGACTTTTTTGGGTGCACACGTTTGCCCCAAAGAATTTCATAAGAAAGAATATCTCCATTATTTATTAAATGAGGTGGCACCCAAGGCAAAACAATGGACGCACCGTGCGGACGCATTTGTAGAGGCAGAAGCTTTCTCAGTAGCATTGGCACGACCATACCTGGAGGAATTGATCAAAATGGGGTTCGAGCTGACCTTGCATGCAGATCAATTTTCAAGGGGAGGATCCGTTTTGGCAGTAGACCTTAACGCGCGTAGTGCGGATCATTTAGAAGCAACTACAACGGAGGATATGTTACATCTTGCACAGTCCAATACGGTAGCCGTGGCCCTCCCTGGGGCATCCCTTGGATTGGGTATGCCTTTTACGCCGGCTAGAAAATTACTAGACGCAGGTGCCATATTGGCAATAGCGACTGATTGGAATCCAGGATCTGCCCCCGGAGGAGATTTAGTTGGACAATCTTCCATATTGGCTGCCAGAGAGAAGCTGACAGCAGCGGAAGCTCTTTCGGCTATCACTTTTCGGGCAGCTTTGGCATTGGGAGTTACCGATCGAGGAAGACTGATTCCAGGAAATCTTATGGATGCCGCCGCCTTCCCAACCCATGATTTTAGAGAGATACTCTATCAACAGGGGCACTTGAAGCCCGATTTGGTTTGGAAAAAGGGAGCATTATTGTCATCAAATGGCGTTAATACTAAGTCCAATTTTAAATTCTAATTAAACCCTTTATCAACTTGGGCTTTTATTTCTGTGTGAAAGTTCTATTTTTGTCTAAGTCCTAAACCCTTTATAATGCAAGCACTAAATGATTTTCTCGCACTAATTGATAGCTATATTGGAGGTGCATTCTGGTTTCCATACGTACTGATCGGTACTGGATTGTTTTTTACTATTTATTTGAAATTCCCTCAGATAAGGTATTTTGGCTTTGCTGTTAAAGTCGTAAAAGGCAAGTTTGAGCGTTCTGGGGATGAGGGAGATACGTCCCATTTTCAGGCGTTGACGACGGCACTCTCTGGCACGGTAGGAACAGGAAATATATCAGGGGTGGCATTGGCGGTTCATATGGGTGGACCCGCCGCACTTTTCTGGATGCTAGTGACCGCTGCAGTAGGTATGTGTACCAAGTTCGTGGAGGTGACCTTGTCGCATAAATATCGGGAAAAAGCGGCAGATGGCACCATGTCAGGTGGTCCGATGTATTTTATGAAAAATAAAATGAAAATGCCCTGGCTAGCAGGAATTTTTGCCGTGGCTACGGTGCTCTCCTCCTTTGGAACAGGAAGTTTGCCTCAAATCAACAGTATTTCCAACGCGATGCAATCCACTTTTGGCATAGATCTGTGGATCACAGGATTGATTTTGTCCATACTTTTGGCCTTTGTGGTGGTTGGAGGAATAAAAAGAATTGCTTCGGTTACCGAGAAATTGGTCCCTTCGATGGCCCTAGTTTATTTCATTGGTGCCATTGCGGTTATTTTATATAATATTGAAAATATTTTACCCTCTTTTCTTTCTATTTTTCAGGAAGTATTTAGTCCTACCGCTGCAACTGGAGGTTTTTTAGGTGCTTCTATTGCATTTGCGTTAAACAAAGGTGTTGCTAGAGGCTTATTTTCAAATGAAGCGGGACAAGGAAGCGCACCGATTGCACATGCGTCTGCCAAAGGACACGAGCCAGTATCCGAAGGGATGGTAGCTATTTTAGAGCCTTTCATAGATACCATCGTCATCTGTACGTTAACTGGCTTGGTGTTACTATCTTCTGGTGTTTGGAACGAGAAGCATGAAAATCAGTTTCAAAATACGGATCTTGAAATTATTCAAGGTAGCTATGAAGATGATTCTAAGGAAGGCGTAGCTGCGCTATATGGGCATGTTTCGGGAAGTGCTTCTCTGCCTTTATTTAATGGAGCGCTTCAGGTAATTGATGGAGCGATACAGAATGCAGTGGTCATTATACATGCCCGCTCTCTAGCAGAAGAAGTGAGCGTCCATCAAGATGGAAATCTCTTAAATGGGACAGTAGCTGTTGTAAACGGTAAACCACAAGACGGCTCAGTGGCCTTTATTGGAAAATCATTGGTTCATAGTGCACCACTTACGGCCCTCGCCTTTCAAAGAAGTTATTTTGGGGAATACGGGAAATATATCGTATCCATAGGCTTATTGTTATTTGCCTTTAGCACCGCCATTTCGTGGTCTTATTATGGAGATAGGGCTATGATTTACTTATTTGGGGCGGGTAGTGTAATTTACTTCCGCATCGTCTATGTTATTGCTTTTTTCCTTGCGGCCTTCATTGATACGACGATTATTTGGACCCTTTCTGGTATCACGATTGCGCTTATGACATTGCCAAATCTTTTTGGCTTGCTTTATTTAAGAAAAGATATTAAATCCTCTATTGACAAGTTTTGGATTGACTTTAAAGAGGAGTGGCCAGACGAGAAAATTCCTAAATAGGTCATTATTTATCTTCTTAAATCAATTCCTTCACAATCATTGGCTAATGAAGCTTAATTCAGAAGTGAAGGAGGTCGACCTAATAGCGAATTTTTATCAAGCCTATTAGTAGTACCTCTCGTGAGATTTCACTCCAGAATAAACAAGCTTGTGAGAACTTTGAATGGGTCGGCGAAAGTTTTAAATTCAAAGTTACATTTGGCCGTTTGCATAATTTAACCAGGCCTGAATCTAAATTTATTGTTTTTTTCGTTAAGTATAGCTAACTTTTATCTCGTTCAAGATTCTTATCATTTAGAATTATTATTAATGTATAGACATGAATCTTGTGGCATTTTTAATTTTCACTAAAATAAACTTCGTTAGATATGAGTTATGCAAAGCCAAAATTTAAAGAAAAATACGGAAACTTCATCAACGGGGCGTTCGTAGCACCTGTTGGAGGTACGTATTTTGACAATCATTCACCTGTTGATAATTCACTGATTGCTCAATATCCTCGTTCCAATAATAATGACATCGATAATGCTGTTGCGGCTGCCAACGCTGCCAAAGATGCTTGGGGGAATACTTCTGTCACTGAACGTGCCGCCTTGTTAAATAAAGTCGCTGATCTGATCGAAGCCAATCTGGAAGAATTTGCATTGGTGGAGACGTGCGACAATGGCAAGCCCATAAGAGAAACACTTAATGCAGACATTCCATTGGCAATTGACCATTGGCGATATTTTGCAGCGGTTATTAGGGCAGAAGAAGGTTCTGCAACTGAATTGGATGCGAATACACTTTCGATGAATATTAAAGAGCCTCTTGGGGTGGTAGCACAAATTATTCCGTGGAATTTTCCACTTTTGATGCTATCATGGAAATTACCCCCGGCCTTGGCAGCAGGAAATTGTGTGATCTTAAAGCCAGCCGAACAAACACCTTCTACAGCGACCTTGTTGATGGAAAAGATAGGTCATTTATTTCCTCCAGGGGTCATTAATGTAGTCCATGGATTTGGTCCAGAGGCTGGAAAACCATTGGCATCTCATTCAGGTATTGACAAGGTGGCCTTTACCGGGGAAACGACGACAGGTCAGTTGATCATGCAGTACGCATCTAAAAACATCAATCCTGTGACGATGGAGTTAGGGGGTAAATCTCCTAATATTTTCTTCAACTCTGTTATGGATCAAGATGACGCATTTTTGGATAAAGCGATTGAAGGTGCGGTGTTATTTGCTTTTAATCAAGGTGAAGTTTGTACTTGTCCTTCTAGACTCTTGATTCAAGAGGATATTTATGACGCTTTTCTAGCAAGGGTTATCGAGAGAACCAACGCAATTGTGCAAGCCAATCCTTATGATACTAGCACCATGTTGGGAGCTCAGGCGTCCAATGATCAGTATGAAAAAATTCTTTCCTACATAAATATTGGCAAAGAAGAGGGTGCTAAAGTGCTGACAGGTGGTAATGCTTGTAAATTAGACGGAGATTTAGCCAATGGATTTTATATTCAACCAACTATTTTAGAGGGTCATAACAAAATGCGTATTTTTCAAGAAGAAATTTTCGGACCCGTGTTGGCGGTAACTAAATTTAAAGATGAGGCTGAAGCCATTGCTATGGCAAACGACACACTCTACGGTTTAGGTGCGGGTGTTTGGACCAGAGACGCCCATCAATTGTATCAAATTCCTAGGGCCATTAAGGCAGGTAGGGTTTGGGTCAATTGCTATCATGCGTATCCTGCTCACGCGCCATTTGGAGGTTACAAAAAGTCTGGATTTGGTAGGGAAACACATCTAATGATGATGAATCATTATCGACAAACTAAAAATATGCTTATTTCCTATGATAAAAATAAATTAGGTTTCTTTTAATAAGTCGAAGTTATAAATCAGAAAGATTGGCGGCTTTTACCGCCAATCTTTTTATTATTAAATCCTGCATATGAAATACGAAAGAGTAGCGATTACCGAAAAAGCCATAGAAGTTTTAAATCAACTTAAGTCTGCCCATGGTAATTTGATTTTTCACCAAAGTGGCGGCTGCTGTGATGGTTCATCACCTATGATTTTGGAAGAAGCGGATATGTATCTCGATGATAGTGATATTTTATTGGGCCAATTGGATGGGGTCAATTATTACATGAACCAAGACCAATTTGCTTATTGGAAACATACGCATTTGACTGTGGACATTACCCCGGGAAGGGGCTCTAGCTTTTCACTAGAAATTCCCCTTGGTCTCCGATTTATTATTCACTCTAGATTATTGACAGAGGAGGAAAATAGCGTACTTAATAAATAATCCAAGAGCCCTTCATTTGATTATTTTATTGGCTTAAGAGCGTCAATTATTCAGGATTTTCTTCAGTCTTTCCCAAGATTTATTGCGAGCGGCTATGTTCTCAGGACTGCCGTTGGGATCATCACCAGCGCGCATATAAGCGTGACCAGCTCCTTCGTAAATTTCATAGTCAAATGATTTTTTATATTTTCGCATAGATTCTTCAGAGGCAGGAATGGTTGCATTGACGCGTTCATCGGCACCGCCATAAAATCCATAAACGGGTGTTTTTATATTTTGATAGCTTGTTTCATCACCGGGACCGGTACCATAAAACACCAAAGCTGCGGCTAAGTGCTCTTGCTGACTTGCATATTGAAAGGTTTGACCCCCCCCCCAACAAAAGCCCATTAGCGCGACTTTCCCATTGCTGGATGGAATACTTTTTGCGTAGTTAAAGGCGGCTTCTAGGTCTTGGGTTACCTTTTCTGGATTCAATGAATAAATTGAATTTCGTGCCTCATCTGTATTGGGATAATCACTGGTTTTCTCATATTCAGGATTTGCACCTGAGATCAGATCGGGTGCTACGACGATATAACCTGCCTCCGAAAGTTGATCAGCCATCGATCGCGCCCATTCATTTAGTCCTCGATTTTCATGGATTAATAATATGGTGGTTGCTTTTTGACTCGACTCTGGATAGGTTACGAAGCAATGTAAATTTCTGCCATTTGAAAGTAATTTGATCCACTCGTGATGACGAGGGGAATTTTCCAATTGTTTTATGGCATAATCTTGTGCAACCGACTTGGCGCCCACAAATAGTAGGACATATATAAGAAGCGATTTAATTTTCATGATAGTCAATGGTTTTATCTATTAAAGGGATTCGTAGTATTGCTGCAATGTTCTTGAATTGATCAAAAATATATTTTTGATCCTCAAATCGAATCAATTCAATTGTTTCGGATGAGGATAATTTCAGAAAAGCGATATAGGAATGAAACGTGCGTTTGTAAGCCTGCCCAGACCAAGAATTCATATTTTGACCCATTTTTATATTTTTGATAAAGATACAATCTAGTTCCTTGTAGTATCTTGGCTTACCAATTTTTCTCCCTAATACCCCGACATATAACCAGATTTTATTTTTAGAAGGAGTAATTAGAATATGGTGACGAGTCGTCCAAATTAAGAGAAGGATCAAGGCAAAAAACATCAATCCAACGAGGCCCATTGGATTTGGTAGGTGCTGCGTAAATGGTAAGGACAGTAAGCATACTAAAAGGGTCGTGACTACGCGAAAAGGTAGCGGTAAGAGCAGTTCTTTTGAAAGGCTAATAATATTTTCTTTTGCGAGGATCATTCCAATCTACAAAGTACATTAATTACCCGAAAAATATTGAAGTATTAACGAACTATTCTGAGTTATCTTGGGTATTCAAGGTGAATAATTGCTAATTTGCTCTTATGGAAATATCTGGATTTGGTACAGTACTGCTTTTTATTTTGGGTGGATTGTTCTTTATTATAGTTGCCTTATTCATGGGTAAATTATTGAGGCCCAATCACCCAAATGAAGAAAAAATGACTACTTATGAGTCAGGAGAAGAGCCAGTCAACAACGCTTGGGGCGCTTTCAATGTGCGATTTTATGTAATTGCGCTCATTTTTATTTTGTTTGAAGTTGAATTGGTATTCTTATTCCCTTGGGCGATCGTATTTGCCGATGCTGATCTTATTACTACTACAGAAGGCCTCTGGGGATGGTTTGCATTGATTGAGACCATTATTTTTGTGCTAATTTTAGTGCTGGGATTGGCCTACGTTTGGGCCAATGGTATGTTGGAATGGGAGCGGCCAGTTATTGAAAAGAATACTTTTGTCTCCCAAGTGCCTCAAAAGTTTTATACGCGACTAAATGATAAATATTCATGATGGAGTCAATTGATCAACAGCAAGGTCAGGGAGGTATGATCGTTTCTAATATTGATGATTTGATCAATTGGGCCAGATTGTCTAGTCTTTGGCCTATGGGATTTGGCTTGGCGTGTTGTGCTATTGAAATGATGGGTTCAATGGCAAGTGGCTATGACATGGATAGATTAGGGGTGTTCCCAAGGCCTTCTCCACGTCAATCAGATGTCATGATTGTTGCGGGTACGGTCACTTTTAAAATGGCCGACCGGATTAGAAGATTATATGAGCAGATGGCAGAGCCTAGATATGTGATTTCTATGGGTTCTTGTGCCAATTGTGGAGGGCCCTATTGGGAGCACGGCTACCATGTGGTCAAGGGTGTTGATCGAATCATCCCGGTGGATGTCTATGTACCCGGATGCCCGCCTCGACCTGAGGCCTTAATTGGTGGATTCATGAAGCTTCAAGACAAGATCAGAGGAGAGTCTTTGTTAAGGCCCAAAGCCTTAGAAATATTAATGGCCAAAGCGGTCGATTTAAAAGCATGAAAACCGAAGAAATTTTAGCATTATTAATTAAAGAATCACCCGAAGGAATTTTTGAATTGCAGCAAGAGGATGATCCGGTATCTATTATTGTTCCTAAAGAAATACTTTATGAGGTGTTGATACTATTGCGGGATCATGAGCTTCTTTATTTTGATATGCTTTCTTGCCTCACGGGTATTGATAATGGTCCAGAACTAAATACGATGGAACTGATCTACAATTTGTATTCAATTCCCTTTGAAATGCCTCTTATGATCAAAACGCGAATAGATAGACTGGAGGGACTGGCTCCTAGTGTGTCAGTCATTTGGAGGACAGCGGACTGGCACGAGCGAGAAATCTATGATTTGCTAGGGATTCGATTTGACGGTCATCCTGATATGAGAAGAATTTTATTACCGAGCGACTGGGAAGGCCATCCCCTTAGAAAGGATGCGCCATTGCAAGAACGCTATCATGGAATCAAAGTAGCCTATTAATTCTCTTTTGGACATACAATACACATATCATCCCGATCATTTGAGAAATTCAGAACCTACCAAGACGGCAGTGGAAAGTCTGAAAAGGGGAGAAATGATTTTTAATATTGGACCTCAGCATCCTTCGACCCATGGTGTTTTGAGGTTGGAAGTCATTACTGATGGGGAAATTGTGAAAGAGGTGATCCCTCATATTGGTTATTTACATCGATGTTTTGAAAAACATGCAGAGTCAATGCCTTTTAATCAAATCATTCCCTACGTGGATCGAATGGATTATTTGGCTGCAATGAATTCTGAACATGCTTATGCCATGGGCATAGAGCGAATACTTGGTATTACAGATAAAATACCCAAACGAGTAGAATATATTCGTGTCCTAGTGGCCGAACTCAATCGAATTGCCTCTCATTTTGTAGCCATTGGTACCTATGGATTGGATCTTGGTGCTTTTACCCCTTTTTTATGGGTAATGAGAGATCGGGAACACATTCTGCGCCTGTTGGAGTGGACCTGTGGTGCCAGAATGCTATATAATTATATTTGGATCGGTGGATTATACTATGATCTTCCTTTGAATTTTGAGGATCGGTGTATCGAATTTAGTGCCTATTTGAAGCCAAAACTTAATCATTTAGAGTCCTTGTTATTGACCAATAAGATATTCATTGAACGTACGGCTAAGGTGGGGACGTTGCCTTTAGATTTGGCGATCAATTATGGAGTGACAGGACCGATGCTCAGAGCAAGTGGACTAAAATATGACCTTCGAAAAGTGGATGCGTATAGTGTATACCCAGCATTGGATTTTAATATTCCTGTGGGTTCAGGTATGATGGGCGAAACTGGAGATTGTTGGGACCGTGCCTATGTGAGAATGCAGGAATGTAGGGAGTCATTGAAACTAATAGATCAATGCTTGGAGCGATTAACTACTGACGAAAAGAGAAGCCGAGACTTTGATCCAAGGGCGTTAGTTCCCAAGAAAATAAGGCCTAAGGCCGGTGATTTTTACGTAAGAGCCGAAAATCCAAAAGGAGAACTCGGATTTTTCTTTCGCACAGATGGTCGTTCGGATGTCCCTGTTCGGTGTAAGGCCAGGGGTTGTTCATTTGTGAATCTATCCGTACTCCCTGAGATCAGCAAAGGCGTGATGCTTTCCGATCTTATTGCCATTGTGGGTTCTTTAGATTTGGTTTTAGGAGAGGTAGATAGATAATAATGTTTCTGAAGTTTCCCAGAAACACTATTATCTATACCAATGGGTTCCTTGACGATTTAGTCTATCGCTCGGATAATAAATTCAACTCTTCTATTACGGGCCCTGTTTTCAGCTGAAATGTTGGGCACTAGCGGTTGTGATTTCCCATAACCTTTCGCAATTAATTGATCCTCATTCACCCCTTCGTTTATCAAGTAAGTCATTAAGTAATTTGCCCGCTTTTCTGATAATTTTAAATTGTACGAAGAGGCACCCACGTCATCCGTGTGTCCAGAGATTTCCATCTTAATATTCTCATTTTGACGAAGCAAGTCAACTATAAAAGCAAGTTTCGAAATCAGATCCGTTGATATTTCAAAAGAACCAAATTCAAGTAATAACTCAAAATCATTAATTCTTTTGTTCATTATGATTTTCGTCAAAACAATGCGCTCATTGACCTTTGTTTCATCACTAGAAACATTGATACTTCCTTGTTTGAAGAAGTATTCTCGCGCTTTAACTTTGTATGTATACATTTTATCAACGTCAACAGGTGTTTGGTAAGAGCCTGAGGAGACGGTTCCATTGAACATTACTTCATTCTCACTATCATCCGTTAACGTCAGTATACCGTCTGTAATGGCCTCGCCCTCTGTAGAGACGATCTCCAATGATAAATCAGCTTTGATGTCAATTGGTAAAAGTTCAACGTTTTTGTAGATACGGGTTTCTTTGATTGAATCACTAATATTAATTGGTTCAGCAACAACAATAAAGCCTTCTTTTTCTACTCGTAATTGATAGGTAGTATCACTGACGATGCCAAAGGTATAAGCACCAAACATTTCATTCACTCGTTCATCATTGATGTAAACATTTGCAGTGGTGGTATCTGTGCCTACTATTGGATAGATGTAGAGCATTCCTTTATAAGGTGCAACTTCTTGGATGTTTACTTCCTTGCTTGGCTTTACTTTCTTGATATGTTTTGGACCACTTCCGAATACTAGATTAATACCGGCCTGTCCTTGTATCCAATCTAGGTTATAGACACTATATCCAAACATTTTATCCAAACCGGCATAAAACTGAACAAAACCAGCCGTTGCTGAAATAGCCATACCCATATTTAAACCTTGCTGTGGTAGCTTAGTTACTGAAGTCGATAAAATAAATTTAGGACCAAATCTTTGGTTGATACCTATACCGTATCCTGATCTAAATTCGCCTTGAATTACTCGAGCATTCATTGTTGCAATAATGTCTGTCTTTTCGTCCCAAGGGCTGTAAATAAGACTTCCTATAATACGGGTTGGAAGATTTTGACGATAACTATCATTGAGGATTTCATAGTCAATATTGTTATCAAAAGTGTCAGCCAACACATTGTCTAAATTATCATCTAATAGGTCAAAGAATGGTATAGTAAAACCCGAATTATCTCCCCTGAAGGTGGTATTGAGGCTAAAAGTGGAGACATTTTCTGTCCAATTAATAGAACCCAAGTCATTAATTGCCAAAGCCACGGTGAAGTTTGAATCTATTTTATATTCTACTCCTAAATCCACGGCAAACCCTTTATTTCCAGAAAAGGCGAGGGTCATGTAATCAGCGTTATCAATTAGATCATCAACATAAGCCGTTGAGACGCCATCATTATCATCAAGATTGACTAATCCAGCACTTCGGATTAACATGTTTTGATAACCAATCTCTATTTCATAACTATCAGCGGCACCCTTGGTTAAAACTGAAAGTTCTGTATTATTAGGGGTGCTAAAATTCTGAAGACCATTAAGTAGCTTCAAGCGAAGACCTAATTTCAAATTGGACTTTGGAAGGGTATAGGCTAGTCCAATACCCCGTTCAATATAGCTGTTTAAATTTGCGCCAAACGGCATTTTTTGTTCTTGATCTAAGAAAGCGCCATTACCTCTCCAAAGAAGGTCAATAAGGCTTTCTGGGTAAGTGAAGTTGAGGTTATTTTTGACAGCTACGAATAAATCGATACCTAATCCGGTTGAATCTGGTTCATTCCTTGGTCCAAATTGATATCCTATATGAAATAAATTCAGGGATATATCACCTGTCAGACTGTTAGTTATTCCTAAGTTATCAACAAACCTATCGGCATCTATAAGTATATCTCCGTCGTCCTGTTTCGTGAATAAGTCATTGTAGGAAAATTTATTATTAAGATAGACGTTGTACCCAGGCCCAGGGAGTTTCAAGAAAAACTTGCCTTCAGGAAAGAATGCTGGGTTGTAATCTGTACTCTGCATGGTAGCATTGCCCAAGTGATAAAAGGACGTCCCATACTGCGCGAAACTTGAAAAGGCGAGCAGTAGAAGTGCGGTAGTTAAAAAATGGCTTTTCATGGTCAATTTTTTTATCAGTTTGTAACTTTTATTGAGATAGTGATATCCAAAGTATATGTATTTTTCAGTTGGGCAAAAACCCCACTTCCAGTATCACTGTCAGGCGTGTTTAAAGTCAACAATAGTTCAATCGTTTGTGTAGTCTTTAGTGCCTCTATACCCTCTGCGCTTAGCACAATTTCAGATTGAGCAAGACCAGGACTGATATTGTCTCCGTCAGCGTCTAGTATTGCTGATGCAATCAACTGAGCGTCAATTATGGTATGAATAACCGCACTGTCGACATCTAGAAAATTAATAGATACGTTTGCGTCTAGAGGAAGGTCATTCTCTGAAACCAGATTAAGGGCAATAGCGGGTATACTTTGATTATTATCTTCTAGATCATTTATTAAATTAGTGATGTCATTTTTGTTGTTAAATTCGATCTCTCGCGTCGTACCAATGTTTGTCAATCGCAATTCAAGTGGCATATTCATGATCACATCATAGTTGATTTTAGCACCTGCATTTAAGCCATAGATAGAACTCCATTTTGTAATTGCTATAGCCCATGCGACGTTACCATCAGGGTCTGTATATGTATTTGGGTCTATATTGTCAATGTTAGTCCCTACAAAGAGTGTATCAAATAATTTATAGGTGGGGCTACTATGTGTAAAGGTAGTTTGGTCGGATACATATTGATCCATGCCCTCTTCGATCTTCCCTGTACTGGTATTGAAGACTTTTTGCAAATCAGATTCTTGAGTGACAAACCCATCGTCATTTTGGTCAGTGCCCAGGGCAACTTCAACAATTTCATTTGCTGTGGCTACATAAATCGGGATGATAACTTCAGTATCAAGTTGAGTTGTGTTATAAATTTCACTGGGTGGGTCTGCTGGTGACCATGAAGACGAATCTAACTCATAAAATATCGTATCAACTTCAGAGGTAATTGGATTGAACACTAAGTCATCGATTCCTACAATATAAGGCCCTAAGGTATCAACTCGGAAGTAGTATAGCGTATCTTCTGCATATGGAAAAGCCAATAGCCCGATTTCTAACGTCAGACTGTCAGGCCCCATGGCCAATAGATCTCTGAAATTTGTATTTTCTGCGTTGATGGAGATAGTAGTTTCAACCGGTGCGGTATTCATTCGAGTGGGGGCTCCGATTGCCTGCATAGTGTCTCCTATATTATTAAATAGCAATATTTTAGATTCTGTTAGATTACCATTTTCGTCATACTTGCTCGCCTTGAATTCTTTGAAGATGAGGGAAGAGGGAATTTGTAAACTATTTTCAAAATAGAAGGACAATTCAGGGTTTTCAATTTCAAAAGTACCATCTCCTAAATTATCAAAAAAATCAATGGCAAAGGACACAGGTGCCACTTCTACCGTTTGAGCCAATTCTACATCAAAATCAAGATCAGGCTGTTCTTCCAAAATATCATCAATGATTAAACTATCGGGCTCGTTAAAGCTGATGGAAATCAAGCCATCGCTCGCCACAGTATATTCTAGTGTTTCATCAAGGTTATTTAACAGGGAATCTACTGTAAAACTGACCGTGCCTATCGGCAGGGCCAATATGCCATCATAATCGGGCGCTATAAAATCAGCATTGTCGAGCTCATCTGTGAGTTTGTCCACGTCACAGCTAATAGCTACTATTAAGGGTAACATGAGTGGCAGAAGGTATTTTTTCATAGTTGATAATTGCATTTATTAACTTTTTTTATTGCTAGTTAGTAGTATATATCTTGTGGTTTATTCATCGATTAAAACGTATTATACGATAGCTATTTACATTGATTTAGATCTTTTTAAATTCGAGAATAAAAGTAAATTATGGTCATAGTTCAAAGAGATAGGAAATTATTTTATTTCTTTTACGATAAATTCTACTCTTCTATTTTTACGCCTGTTTTCGTCAGAGTTATTTGGGGCAATGGGTTGGGACTCTCCATAACCTTTGGTGATGAGCATACGCTCGGGAATCTTTTGATCAGTAAAATATTTTAAAACGGCAATTGCCCTTGCCTCGGACAGTTTCATATTGCTTGCAGCACTGCCCACATCATCGGTATGGGCCGATATTTCTACTAATATGTTGTTCCGAGCGATTACCTTTATCACGTTGTTTAATTCTATTTTATCATCATCCGTCAATTCGGCGGAAGAAGTTTCAAAGGAAATACTATTAAAGGCCAATTTGTCGCCTAATTCAAATTTTAGTTTCTCGGGAATTAGTTCAAAAGTTTCGTAGAGATCATTTACTGTGATGTTATGATCTATCTTAATCGTTTTTTTAACTGTTTTAATACCTTCTTTTTCAATTCGAATAGCATAGGAACTATCTGCTTTGACAGTAAAATAACCTTTTTCACTATCAATCAGGCGATCGTTTACATAAATGTTTGCAACAATGGTATCATTGCCGATGAGTGTATAAAAGTGTTGCTTGATTTTGAATTTTTCTAAAATAATGTCCCTTGTTATGAGGTCATATTCGTCTTTCTCCCTTAAGTCATAGATCAGCGTTTGAGGGACATAATTTTCAGGAGAAATTTTGAGGTTATAAAGAGAGCCTGTTTTTAAGACAATCGTGAAATTCCCGTCATAGGCATTGCTTTTAAGACCACTAGTGCCCATTGAAACACCATCCTTAACAACATCTATTTGAACCTCCATTGGTAGATTAGAATCAGCATCTTTGACTACTCCTTGGATATTCACTACTTTTTTGGGTTGCAAATCTTTTGGGATAGGTATTTGATAAATATCATGACTACTCCCTAGATTTCTGTTGAAATACATTACTTCACCACTAGAAGGAATCGTTCCGTAGAGGTCATCTATGTCTGTATTTATAAAGTCTAATGCAACAGGTTCGCTCCAAGCGCCATCGGCTTGCTGTCTAGATTGGTAAATATCATAATTATCTGAATCCCCTCTAATCGCAGCAAAGACCAAAGTTTCGTTGTCAGACATGATCCGAGGGCAATTTTCGCATCCCTGCGAAATAGGGCTGGGCAAGGGTTGAGCGGGTGTCCATTGGCCTTCGTCATCTTTTTCAGATAAATAAAGTTGATAGCAAAATTTACCTTTGTAGCTAGATTTTATGGATCTCATGAAGTAGATTTTAGATCCATCAGCAGAAATACTTGGGAATCCTTCATACCCTTCAGAATTGATATTGGGGCCAGCATTTTTTGGATTACTCCATGAATCGCCTTCTTTTTCGAGATACCAAATATCTTCTATTCCATAGGTACCAGGATAAGAAGCGAAAAAGTAAATATAATTCCCATCATAAGATAGGCTAGAGCCGGCTATAAGAATGTCATCGTTACCAAAATTTCTAATACTTTCTATCACTTCTGATTGAGACCAAATACCATTTTGATCCCTGTGTGCCATGTGTAATTCATAATTTCCCTCTTTGCTAGATTGATAGATCATTGTATTGCCATCTGCACTGATAGAAGGAGCGTATTCCACCTCATTTGAATTGATCGTTGGACCCAAATTCTGAATTCCACTCCCATCTTGGGAATAGGCAACAAATGACCAAAGTGAAATGGCAACTAAGGAGCAAATTTTAGAAAAGGAAGACATGGTGACTCGTGGTTAGTTGGTGATAAATAGGTTAAAAAAATTAAACCATAAAGTTAGTTTTTTTTTGGACAACAAGTCAAACTATCCGGATTATTAACCAAACCCGAAGGGTAAGCGGTCAATTTGCAGCGAAACGAGTACAACAATGAGTAAAACATAAGATGTCCATATTTTTTAGAGTAATCTTTTTGGTAGCTAAATAGGCCTTTTAGGAATCAAATTAACTTTTTTTAACGTCACTTTTGTGTAAATACTACGCTGCATATACAAGCTTTTGAAATATTATTTACTTATTTAGAGGTTATATGTGGAACAATAAGCTTATTCTTTTTTCGTTCTGTTTTTGGTCGTCGGTGGTTTCATTGGCACAGAATAAAATTAATGGCGCCCAATTAGAGGGTCAAATTGCTTCTGAATCGCTAGAAATAAGTAATAATATCACATTATACCCAAATCCAGCTATTGAATATTTGATGATTGACATTGAAAAATCTAACCTTAAAAATGTTGACTTCACCTTAACTAGTATGATAGGTAACAAAATAACGATAACACCTGAATTACTTGGAGAAGGAAAATACCGAATTTCACTTGACGATTATGCAGCAGGTTATTATTTTTTAGTAATAAGAGATGAGCATACAAGGTTCAAAAAGGCCTATAAATTTCTCATCAAATAAATAGCTCCTGGACAGGAATCTCCCCGCACAAACGGGCAGCAATTTCAATAAAGCCCAAAAATTAGTTTATTTCAATCCGCTTCTTTTATTGCTTGTAATACTGATTGAATATCCCTTCATATTTAGCTGCTAGTTCAGAGTCATTGGCTGCTCGAAATGCGCGTGCAATTTCATTTAATCCAAGCACCCGTTGCTGATAGGTATATGGATCATTTATCAGTTGTCCATTTGAACTAGCATAACTTAGCCATGCTTCAGCACGAGATCCAAACTTCTCAGCGATGTCTAGTGCTAGATCCCTTTCCCCGACAGCCATAAGTAAACCTATTTGCTGCACATTGAAGATGTCATAGGATATGCCATCATCGGGCATATATTCAAGCCCTTTTATTAATACTTCTTTGGCTCTTTCTTCATTGCCTTGATTGAGATAAGTAGTGGCCAATGTATTGAAGGCAGATCGATGATTAAGAACAAAATTACGATAATCTTCTGTGTAATAGACCTCTGGATCATCCAAACCCCGATAATGAAATTTATTGACAATGTTATCAAACATGAGGTCAGCATTCACTGTCATATTGCCACTAGGATTTTTGATAGGTGCCAATCGATAGGTAAGGCCCTCCTGTACGACATGTTGTCTGATGTCCAGATTAAAAGAGTTTAAAGAAGTATTATTGAAATAGATGGGTCTGCTCCAGTTGCTATTGACGATCAAATCCAAAATAGCCAAATCTTTTTTCTCAAGATGAAGGCCTTTGAGTTTCATGGAAAGGTTATTGGTTTGATAAGCGCCTATGGGCATCTCGCCTTCATAAAGCCATGACAGTTCCTTAACTTTATTAGAATCTAATTTTAAAATGAGTTCTTTTGCTGGCAGGCTATTGTATTGTCCTCGGGTGCTGGCTGTCAAGGCGGGATGTTTTTCTTTGATTAATTTAAGAAACTGAGACGCACTAATTGGCCCAGAGACGCCTTCGATTTCATAATAAGGCAGGTAATCATTAGGGCCTCCTTGTTGATAATCTTCTAACGACAAACCAAAAGGAAGTGCTTTTGATTCATAAGCATCTCTCATCATTTGCTCTATGTACCAGTCTGTATTGAAATAACTTAGTACGATTACACGCACATCAGTTCGATGTCCGAGCACTTCCTGGACGAACCATAAAGGAAAGGTGTCATTGTCACCGCCCGTAAAGAGTATGGCATTTGGCGCGCAGGAATCTAAATAATTTTTAGCGGCATCAACCGAGAAGTAGCGATCAGATCGGTCATGATCATCCCAATTCTCAGCAGCCATCAGGGTGGGTACACCCAAACAAATCAGGGTAGCAAGCGTGGCAACAGTCGTTTTATTTTTTAAGACTTTTAAGAGTAATTCGTATAAGGCCAAAACACTAAACCCGATCCAGATAGCAAATACATAATAAGAGCCCGCGTAAATGTAATCTCTTTCCCTTGGTTCAATAGGCGGAGAGTTGAGGTACAACACCAAGGCAGCACCCGTCAGAAAAAACAACAAGAGCGTGACCCAAAAATAGCGTTCACTCTTTTTGAACTGAAAGAGTAGCCCGATCAAGCCAAGTAGGAGTGGGAGTCCAAAATAAATATTCCGACCCTCATTATTGGCCAATTCGTCTGGGAGATCTTCGAAGGCATCTACTATTCCTATCCACTGAGCATCTTGAATATCGGAAGCTCTTCCCGAGAAATTCCACAAGAAATAGCGCAAATACATCGTGCCTAATTGATGTCGGAGCATGAAATAGATATTGTCTGAAAAGGATGGCTTTTCTCCTTTAGCAAGTCCGGTGATCTCTCTATATTTTTGCTCATGCTGTGGGCTTTTACTATACATTCTGGGCAAAATCGTAGTTTGGCTAGGATCATAGGGGTACTCGACTTTGTAATCAATTATTTCGTACTTTTCTTTACCTTTTCTATAAACTGGTTCTCCTTGCTTAGGGGGGCCGGTGATCTCTGCTGTATAATATTGGCCATGAAAAAGGGGTCTGCTACCGTATTGTTCTCTTTTCAGGTAGGAAACATAATTCATGATATCTTCGGGATTGTTTTCGTCGATCGGCGTATCATAGTTGGATCTGATCAATACAATAGCGTAGGACATATAGCCAATCATCATGAAAGCAAATGCCAGCATGGCCGTATTAAGGATTAATTTCTCCTTTAGGATAGAATAGTAAATACCAAAGATCACAAGACCGACGAAAATCAAGACAAATGCTATGGCACCTGATCCGAAGGGTAATCCTAGTGAATTGACGAAAAAGACCTCCATGCCGCCAACGGTAGAAGGGATTCCCGGAATAATACCGATAAGGACTGTGATGATAATAGCACCACAGATAAGTAATGTCGTGATCAGACCACGCTGGGTAATTTTTTGGGTATACTTAAAATAAACGATGAGTCCTAGGGCGGGAATGGTCACCAAGTTCAATAGATGAACACCAATTGACAGCCCCATCATATAGGCAATGAGAATCAACCACTTATTATGTTCGGATTCATCATCGATGGTTTCCCATTTTAAAATGGCCCAAAATACAAATGCGGTAAAGAAGGAAGACATTGCATAGACTTCCGCTTCGACAGCCGAGAACCAAATAGAATCGGAGAACGTACAAACAAGTCCACCGACCAGTCCGGAACCCATAATAGCGATGGTTTGTCCAGTCGTTAATTCTTCTCCTTTAGTCACCAACATTTTCTTGGATAGATGGGTGATAGACCAAAATAAAAACAATACTGTAAATGCACCTGACAATACACTCAACATATTGACCCAAAAGGCCACCTGTTCCAGATTATCTCCTGCCAACATTGAGAATAATCGCCCCATTAAGAGAAAAAAGGGTGCTCCAGGGGGATGGGGTACTTCAAGCTTGAAGGAAGTGGCAATAAATTCCCCACAATCCCAAAAACTAGCTGTTGGCTCTACGGTAAGTGTATAAACGATAAGTGCAATTAGAAATGCAATCCAACCCGTAAGGTTATTGATCTTTTGGTATCCCATTATTTTTTTATTTTATCAGTCCGCAAAATACTCATTTATGCTCAATATTTATTTATTAACCTATTTGATTCCATCAATATCTTGAGTGTTATGAAATTTGATGGATATGCCTCTTACTTATATACCAAGAGATAAAAAATCAGCCAAAAAAACAAGAACAAAACATAGGAACTTAAAACGATGTACACCGAGATGTTCCATTTTTTACCGCTTAGAAAAAAAACACCCGTCATTAGCATGAGCCAATAAATTAGTTCAAAAACATTAAGTGCTTTTAAAGGGTAATGCATGCTTTCATGCACTTCTTGATAATTGAATAGGCTCAAAATAGAAAGAGGATAAAAGGCTACTATGTCTTGGTATGAGGGGTCTTGCGGAATCATTAAAAACCAGAGGAGTTTAATGAGCTCAGGAAGTAAAAAGATCAATTCGGAAAACATCACCCATCTCCATAGCTGGTGGTAGGTGATTTTATATCCAAACATGAAGCAACCTACCCATAATACAAAGGCCGTTAAAGAAAACTTCCAAGCTAGCCAAATGGGTATACTGAGATATTGAAATCCGAAAAATAAATCAAATAGCCACATGTCGCCTCGCTCTTGTAAGATTTCAAATGCGGCTACATCAGCAATAATGAACATTCTTTTTAAAAGCATCAAGATCAGATAGAGCATAGAGATCATGACGAAAAAAGTGGTATTTCGAAAGCCATACCATTGTTCAAAAAAACGTTCTTTAAGATTGATTACAGCGAGCATTAATAGCGTGTTAATTTATTATTGAATGAATATATCTAAACGGCTTTAACTTAAATTTGTTCAATTAGCCAAATAGGGTTCCATTTGCTTATAAAAAATGGGTGCTTTCGTATCGTATTAATTTCTGCATGAAACTTAATTTATTTATTGTCTCATTCCTAATTTTCTTTACTGCTAAATCTCAAAATTGGACGGGAGAAATTGACAGTACTTCGGATATTTTACTTAAAAATAGGTACGTTGAGATTGAAGCTAGCCAAGCCATGTACGATATGTACAATATGAATTTTGATAGGGCCGAAAGGCAGTTTCGCTATTTAAAAAAACAATATGGATGGCATCCATTGCCTGATTTTTTAATTGGCCTATCTTATTGGTGGCGTTTGATGCCTCATGGGGATATGGAAACCAAGTGGGATGGATTGTTCCTCGCTTATATGGACTCATCCCAGCGTAAGGCTGAAATTTTATATGAAGAGGGAAATAAAATAGAAGGCGCTTTTTTTTTGGCGGCCACTTATGGGTTTCAAGGAAGACTTTATGGTGAGCGTTCACAATATTTGAAGGCGTCGCTGGCAGGTAAAAACGCATTAAATTATTTAGAATTATGCAATGGACAAGAAGACTTTAGCCCTGAGTTGTTGTTAGGCAAAGGGTTATTTAATTACTATGCAGAATGGATCCCTGAAAATTATCCTTTATTAAAGCCGCTAATGGCATTTTTCCCTGATGGGGACAAGAAAGAAGGCATCTTACAACTAAAAGAAACAGCTAGAAATGCGTTTTATGCACGTACAGAGTCGCAATATTATTTGTTGCGAATTCTTTATGAGGAAGAGAATAATCTTTCTGAAGCACTAGAGTTATCAAAATACCTATACGATCTTTATCCTAATAATTCCTATTTTCAAAATTATTATGCTAGGATCTTGTACCGTAGGGGAAAATTCAACCAATCAATTGCCTTGTTTGATTCAATATTAACTAGAGTTGAGCAGAAGCAGATGGGCTATGAGTATTCTACGGCCAGGTATGCCACTTATTTTTTGGGAAATATTTATAAAATAAGAGGTGATCTAAATGAAAGTAAGGATTTTTTTCAGAGATCTATTCAATATGCTGAGTTATCTAATGCCACCGATAAGGGCTATTATTATTATTCTTGGTTACATCTTGGCGAATTAGCACAGATTCAGGGGCAATGGGACCAAGCAATGGGTTATTATAAAAAGGTTCGAAAGCTTACTAAAAATAGTCATTTAGCCAATCAATCAGCGAAAACCAAAATCCAAGAAATTAACGACGCGCAAAAAAAAAGTTTAAATAAGTAATATTGTGTTTTGTTTGGAGGATATTTGGATTCTTAAATATTCTAAGAATAAAAACTATTTATATATACTTTTGACGTAAATAATATTCTAAATGAAAGTTAACCCCATGAATATTAAACTGGATAATACAGACAGAAAAATATTAGAGATTCTTCAGGCCAACGCCAAAATAACCAATGCCCAACTTTCCAAGGACATTTCGCTTTCACCTGCCCCTACTTTGGAACGGGTCAAGAAGCTTGAGAATTCAGGTATAATTAAGAGTTACCACGCCTGTTTGGACACTGCCAAAATAGGATTAGGTGTGAGTACCTTTGTATTGGTCTCTTTGAAAGGCCACAACAAAAACAATATCGACTTGTTTTTGAATGAAATCTATAAAGTGCCGGAAGTGATAGAATGCCATCATATTACCGGTTCAGGAGATTTTATACTTAAAATCATTTCTTATGACATTGCGTCGTATCAAAAGTTGATGTTGGAAAAAGTAAGTGAAATAGAAGTCGTCGACAGTTTGCAATCCATGGTTATTCTCTCCACCTTTAAGGATAGTAAAATAATGCCTTTAGCAGTAGATGGGTACTAAAACGTCAATAATTTTAACTGAGGATAAAATTTTTCGAATTCTTCGTAGAATAAGCACTCAAATCATTGAAAACAACCACGAGGTGTTGCGATTGTTTTTAGTAGGCATTAATGGGCAAGGCTTTCAAATGGCCACCTTGTTGAAAAATCAATTACAACTGATTAAGCCCGATTTGAATTGCCAATTAGCAGAATTAATCATTGATAAAAAAGATCCTGTTTCCTCTCAGATCAAGCTTTCTATTGATTTGAAGGAATTGGAAAGAGAAACAGTAATTTTGGTAGATGACGTATTAAATACAGGTAAAACGCAGGCATATAGTATTAGCTATCTTTTACAGGTAGCTATTTCCAAGCTAGAGACAGCTATTCTGATAGATCGAAGTCATAAATTATTTCCTATTTCTGCCTCTTATTTTGGGTTAGCCCTTAGCACTACCATTAAAGAACATGTGGAAGTTAATTTAGAATCTAGCAAAGGTGCCTTTCTTTATTAATTTACTGATTCTTTTGCATTTTCATTACTTTTAACGATATACCACTTTTTTAGAATGGCTTTAGCTTATCCAATTTCATGAAATATTTATTTACTGTCGGGATCTTAATTTTTACACTTTTAGCCTGTCAAGAAAAAAAGGAACATTTGAATCTAGCTGTTTATTGGAAACTTAATGGAAACCAAGTTGATGGAGAGAACAAATTTTCTGCCACCTTTGAGCTCATCAATAAGGGTGAGGTAGCTTTAACTGGGGATAATTGGGAGTTGTATTATAGTCAGTCACCACGAACTGTAATAGCGGAATCTGTTGTTGGCAACGTCACCATAAATCATGTGAGTGGTGACTTGTATGTGATACGGCCAAATTCGGATTTTGTACTTAATCCAGGAGCGCAGTGCGAAATCACATATGAGGCCCGAGATTTTTTATTAAAGCATGCGGATGCCCCTTTAGGGATTCATTTTGTCCTCAATAAGGACACTGTTTATGAGCCAAATTATGTTTATGAGCCGTTCTCTGATCCAGCTATGATTACAAAAGGAGCTAGTGATTACTATCAAATTCCTACGGCTCAATCAATCTATCGAGAAAATGAAAAATTACTTGGACAAATTGAGGTAGCCTCTTCTAGATTGATTCCTACACCCAATGTGGAGAATTATGATGGTGGGGTAGCCCTTGTTAATCAGGAATGGACGATTTCAGCAAGCCATGAGTTGGCACCTGAAGCTGATTTTTTATCCGAATATATGGGTAATATTATCGGTTCAACTTTGAAAATCGGGGGAGGGGAAGATATTTTATTGAAAATCAATGGTGCACTTGAAAATCCTGAGTCATATCAATTAACCATATTAAAAAACCAAATTTTGATTGAAGGAAAGGACCGAAAGGGGGTTTTTTATGGTATTCAAAGTTTGATTGGACTCATTCCAATGGCCACTATTGAAGGCCATGAGGTTGAGATTAAAATACCTACAGGGCAGATAAAGGATAGTCCTAGGTTTGCTTACCGAGGGATGCAACTTGATGTAGCACGTAATTTTCAGTCGGTAAAGTCAGTGATTAAATTAATTGATATCATGGCGCTTTATAAACTCAATAAATTGCACCTTCATCTTACAGATGATGAAGGTTGGCGACTTGAGTCGAAGATCTTACCGGAACTCACTGAGGTGGGGGCCAACAGGGGATATACATTAGACGAAAAAAACAAACTACGCCCTGCCTATGGATCTGGTGCCAATGGGCTGCTCGCCGGTAATGGCTACTACACCCAAAAAGAGTATATTGATATCTTACAATATGCTCAGAAGAGACATATTGAGGTGATTCCTGAATTGAATATGCCAGGTCACGCACGCGCTGCAATTAAGGCTATGAATGCGCGCTATGAGAGATTAATGAAAGAGGGCGATGAGAAAGGAGCGCTAGAATATTATCTTATTGATGATCAAGATAATTCCGAATATTTTTCTGCACAGGCTTACGACGATAATGTGGTTTGTGTCTGTAACGAGGCAGTCTACCATTTTTATGAAACCATTGTGGATGAGGTTGTGCAATTATATGCTCAGGCGGGAGTCCCCTTGTCAGGCATTCATACTGGGGGCGATGAAGTTCCTCGAGGTGTTTGGGAGCAATCCAATGATTGCGAAGTTTTTTTGGCGATGAATGAGGAATATACCGATGCTAAATCTTTGCAAACCTACTTTATGGAAAGGATCAATAAAATTTTATCAGCTCGTGGATTGATCACTTCTGGATGGGAAGAGATTGCGATGGATATAAAGAATGATGGATCCTGGATGCCGAATTATTCGCTAGTTGGCAAAGAGGTCGTACCTTATATTTGGAACAACCTAGTAGGGAACGAGGAGTTAGGCTATAGGCTTGCCAATGAAGGATTTCCTATAGTGCTCTGCAACGTAACCAATCTTTATTTCGATCTGGCTTACGACAAGGATCCAAGAGAGCCGGGCTTATATTGGGGAGGTTTCGTAGATACCCGAAAAGCTTGGCAATTCATTCCTGAGGACATCTATAAATCAACCAAAGTTAACTCTTGGGGAAAGCCGTTTGATCGGACATCGGATTTTAAGGATCATTTAAGATTAACCCCCAAGGGGCTGACCAATATTTTGGGAATACAAGGCCAATTATGGGGTGAAACCCTTTGGCAAGGTCCGGATATGATGGAATACTATTATTTACCTAAGTTAATGGGGTTAGCTGAACGGGCATGGGCATCACAACCCAATTGGGCAAAGATTGAAAATGATCTCCAGAGGGACCTTGAAGAGGACAAAGCATGGCAGGAATTTGTATTGAGATTGGGTTCTTACGATTTGCCAAGGTTAAACTTCATAAATGATGGATATCGGTATAGAATAGCGCCGCCTGGCGCCATTGTTGAAGAAGGAAAGCTTCGAGTAAATCATTTATTCGGGATGGAGGTAAGGTTTACCACAGATGGTAGCGAACCGGACACCAACGCTACTTTATATACCGAACCCATTACCGTATCAGGTTCTATTAAATTAAAAGCATTTGATAAGAAAGGCAATGCAAGCTTAAGTATTGCCTTATGATTCAATCAATTTGCTTTATAAAGATCGGGTTTTAAAAAGAGCATCAAAAGGCTTTTTTCAATAAGAGCCCCCATAGTTCTGCAATCCATGAAGCGGGGGTTTTCATAAAAAGCAGCCAACTCTTTTCCGAGTGAGATAACATTCTCAGCGGGTGCTAGCACATCTTTTTTCATGGTTTTGATCAATTCATTTACTTGATCTTCGGAAGATTTTACTCTGTTCGCAATCAAGGAGCGTTCTTCTCGCTGATATTGACGTACGATGTCAGCGGTTATTAATTCAAGGCCTAACTTGATAATGGCATTATTTTCTTTATAATATTTCGGTAGATAGATGGATTTTTGACCCTCATATGATTGTTGATCAAAGTCGATGGCCCGTATTCGATAGCTAATTTCTTCAAAATCAGGAGTGATGTCGATGACAAAATTACTCGAATGCATATCTCATAATAGCCTCACAAAGCACCTTTCATTAAATTTAATAAATTCTTTGGCCAATCGCGTTTTATTTAATTCGGGATCATCTAGTCGCGTACGAATGAATTGTTCTCCTGGAATCCCTACTACGTGTTCTTCTATTAAGGTTTCTTTATGGATCAAAAAGCGAATTCTATTAGGTGAAAGTAGGTCTTCCAATTCCAATCCATAAATTCTAGAGGCATCAGCATTTTTGATATAGAGGTAGTCGAAATTATCATTTATTTTATTCACTATTCGGATCCGAAAAGGCTTGGTGTTGCCATAGACGCACAAATCAATTCGATCTACATAAAGGTGTTTCAGAACACTCATATCCCCACCAGATTGCATGATTGCATAAATATTTTTTAAAGATTCATGAATTTCTTTCATGTCGTCTTGTGGGTAAAATACACTTTCCCAGAGAGTATCTATTCCCTTTTTATCATAGAGCGGAATACTATTGTTGAATCTCAATAAGTCGTGATAGGTAATAGGCAGAAATTTGTCCTTGCCATGCTTTTTTAAATAGGCACGTAAATAGGCACTAATCGGATAGGCAATCTTTTTTTTGAGATTAGTGGCATTTATGTTAGGTGTTGAATAAATATTTCATCGCTATTCCTAGCCCAAGGCTGAAAGATTTCGGTTGTATTTTCATGCGCTGGTATGTAATCAATAAGTAACCCTAGGTCAAATGATTCCGAAGAAATCCCCGCCCCTGCTTTTGCCGCGTCAATGGCGTTACAGGCTTGTTCATAATGACCTTCAACGGGCACCATCATGGTGGGTTTCCCCAAGTACATTGCTTCGCAAACAGCTTCAAAACCAGCAGTAGTCACAAACCCCTTACAGGCCGCCATTTTTTCCAAAAAAAGAAGATCATCAAGTTGATGAAAAATAAGGTTGTCATCGACTCTATATTCTTTTGGCTTCTCTTTATGATCCCAAAAACAGATTATAGGGATACTGGGATGTCGGGCATGAAAACCTTCTATTTCCTCCCCATAGCCGGCATTTACGACATAAACGAGCAAATAATTATTTTCAGAGATGTCCAATTCCATTACCTCACTTCTAAGCAATGGAGGCACAATAAAAAAATTATTTTGCGCATCATTTTTAAAATATTGAAATGATAGGGCCAAAATCTTATTGGCATTAAAACTGGTGATTTGATTGGCCAATTTCATAGTAAGTCTTTCTATTATTTTTCCTTTTGGAAAAGTAAATTCCGGATGACTAATCAAATACTGATGGGCAATACAAATAAATTGACCTCGAGATTTGTAGCAAATTTTATAGATGCCAGCAAGAAAGTCATAGAAATTAATAATTACATCTGGGTCTTCCTCTTTGACTATGAGTGCCAATGCACGAATGCTCTTCAAATAGGTTTTCCAAGCCCATATGGTTTGTATGAGGGTAGGTAACAGCTTGATTGATTTTTGTTTTTTGTCTTTAATAAAATTGGGGCTTTGTAATTGTAGGATAGGGGCCTCGATTCCTGACAAAAAGAAGTCAGGCAATTTTCTTGAGGGACTTGTACCAACTACCACTTTGGCTATTTGGTGACCTTTTCTCCTCAGAAGACTGCTAAGAGCCAAGGCTTGGGTCATATGACCCCGACCTTCACCTTGTACGATGAATAAAAAACGCATTTGTTCTAGCTGTTAATAAATACATTGTTTTTTTATCATCAAAACTGAAATTCAATTGTTTTTAAACCTTTGTCCTAAGTGTAATAAATTAATCCCTAATCAGGATCTATTATTTTTCAAAATAATTTAGTTCAAATGAAGTGCCATTGAATTCACCGAAGGTATCATAATTTATCCATTCTCCGAGATTGATGTACGTAGATTTTTCATTTACAGGCAGTTCCATCGGCAAATGTCTGTGACCGAATACGTAAAAATCATGGTGTTCATTTTTTTCTATCTCTTTTGAATATTGCAATAGCCACTCATTATCTCCCTTTAGTTCTTCTTCAGTTTGGTGTTTCTTAGAAAGTCTACTGCGAGAGGACCACTTGATGGCTAGTCCATAGCCAATATCTGGATGAATCCAATGGAACAGCCATTGAGCCAAGTTATTTCGAAATATTTTTCTAATTACTTTGTAAGTATTATCACCTGGTCCTAGGCCATCGCCGTGACCTACCATCATGGTAGTTTGATTGACTTTAAGGGTGATAGGATCTGAAAAAATAGTGACTCCAATTTCTTGTTGGAGGTAATCAAACATCCACATATCATGGTTGCCATGAAACATATAAATAGGAATTCCTTTTTCAGATAAGTCAGCTAATTTGCTTAAAAAACGCACATACCCTTTAGGAACAACGTGCGTATATTCAAACCAAAAATCAAATAGGTCGCCAACTAAAAACAAGGCAGCAACATCTTTTTCAATGGCATTTAGCCATCTGATAATCTTTTTTTCCCTTAACCTACTACTTTCTTGACTCGGAGCTCCCAAATGGAAGTCACTTGCGAAATAAAGTTTTTGGTCTTTTTTAAGATCTATCGAAATGGTTTGCATAAAAAAAGGGCCTTAAAAAAGCCCAATTTAATACGATTATATGAAATCCTCACTGAATATCTAGAGAATCTAAGTCCTTCACTGATGAATTACTATCCCTCCAATGGATTCTCAGATTTTATATTTTCGTTAAGGTCCTGGAGTACGATGTTCGCGTCATTTACTGCAGACGGCGTCGGGTCGATAACATCATTCTGATCCGCAAATGCTTGATAAGTAGTAGGCTTCTCAAATGGTCTTTTTCCGATGAGTCTTTCAAGATCAGCTTGAAAGATAATCTCTTTATCAAGCAGTTCTCGCGCTACAATTTCCAACTCTGCTTGGTGCTTTTTAAGCAAATTGAGGGTTCTTTTGTACGCTTCATCAATTAGATTTTTGACTTCTTGATCGATTAATTCTGCCGTTGCTTCCGAATAAGGTTTTGTGAAATTGTATTCGGATTGTTTGGAATCATAAAACGATACATTACCGATTTTGCTATTCATACCATAAATGGAGACAATTGAATAGGCCATTTTAGTAATTCGTTCGAGATCGCTAAGGGCACCTGTAGAAATCTTATTAAATTTCAATTCTTCGGCAGCTCTTCCACCCAAGGCCATGCACATCTCGTCCATAAGCTGCTCTGTTTGATATAGAAATTGTTCTTTTGGTAAATATTGCGCATAACCTAGCGCCGCGACACCTCTAGGAACAATACTGACTTTAACTAAAGGATCAGCGTGCTCCAAAAACCAACCAGAAATAGCATGACCGGCTTCGTGATATGCCACGATTTTCTTTTCTTCGGGTGATATAATTTTATTTTTCTTTTCGAGACCGCCAATCACTCGGTCAATCGCATCTTGAAAATCCACCATCTCAATACTCTCTTTGTCTTTTCGCGCTGCGATAAGAGCAGCCTCGTTACAAACATTAGCAATTTCGGCACCTGCAAAACCAGGTGTTTGAGCGGCAAGTTTTCTGGAATCTATCTCAGCATGCAATTTGAGTGGCTTTAAATGAACTTTAAAGATCGCGTCTCTACCTACAATATCTGGTTTATCAATACTTATTTGACGATCAAATCGTCCTGGTCTAAGTAGGGCTGCGTCTAGTACATCTGGTCTATTTGTCGCCGCCATGATGATGACGCCAGCATCCGTGGCAAACCCATCCATTTCCACTAGTAACGAGTTCAAGGTATTTTCTCTTTCATCGTTTGATCCAGGCATTTGTCCTTTTCCTCTAGAACGGCCAATAGCATCAATTTCATCAATAAAAACAATGCAGGGGGCTTTCTCTTTTGCTTGCTTGAACAAATCTCTTACACGTGCAGCACCTACCCCAACAAACATTTCGACAAAATCGGATCCAGAAAGAGTGAAAAATGGAACAGCAGCTTCGCCGGCAACGGCTTTGGCGAGCAATGTTTTACCAGTTCCAGGAGGGCCTACGAGCAGTACACCCTTCGGGATCTTCCCACCTAGGCGGGTGAACTTTTCAGGATGTTGAAGAAAATCGACGATTTCTTTAATCTCTTCTTTAGCTTCCTCAAGTCCTGCTGCATCTTTAAAAGTGATTTTTACCTTATTTTCTGCATCAAACAAGGCGGCTTTTGATTTTCCTATATTAAATATTTGACCGCCGGGGCCGCCGCCGCCGGACATTCTTCGCATCATAAACCAAAAGCCAAAGATGAGCAGAAAGATGAAACCATAATTGATTAGAATATCATCAAAATCTTGACGTTCTTCGGGGACATAATTTATTTGATTCTCCATTGACATTTTATCTTGGATTCGACGGAAGTTATCGTTAAAGATTTTGGCATCTACAATTTTGAACTTATAATGGGGCCCATTAGCAAGTCGATTTCCTTCCAATTCTAATTTATACTTACTGTTTTGCAAAGCCTCCTCTTGAAGGGTAACCTCTACAAGGTCTTTGTTTTTGATAAGGATGACTTTTGCAACATCATTACTGAGCATCATTTCTTCAAAACGTTTTTCAGAAATAGTAATGGCTGAATTGCTCTTACTGAAATAGGTAAAGCCCATGATTGCTACGAGCAACGCACTTATGACCCAGATTTGGTAATTACCTTTATTTGGCCCCGATAACATATTTTTTCTTGGATTTGGTATTTCTCCCATGGATATTCTTTATTTAAATATTTAGCTTTTAAGTGCGAATCACTTTTAATAATGGCGACTAGGCCTCCAAAATAGATATTTTAGCATCCGCCCACAATTTTTCGAGTGCGTAAAAAGCCCGTTTTTCTTTATTAAAAACATGCGCAATGACATCCACGAAATCAATGAGGATCCATTCTTTATTTTCAAATCCCTCTTTCTTCCAGGGTTTTTGTCGAGATTTTTCAAAAACGTTTTTTTCTATAAGCTGAGAGATTGAATCAATATGCGTGTCTGAATTTCCAGAACAGATGACAAAAAAATCAGCAACTGAATGCTTGATATCCCTCAAATCAAAAATCTGGACATCCGAAGCTTTCATTTCCAACATTCCCTCTACTATCAAATTGCTGAGCGTTTCACTACTCACTACTTCGGTGAATTTCTTCATTAAAAATTAGTCTGCTTAAATTTGTCCAAATGTAATTAAATATTGATGCATAAATTCTTTGCCAAAACCATCTTTATTGGTAAAAATGTTATTTTTCTGACAGAATGTCACTCTACCAACACGGAATTATCAAAACTAGTTAAAAAATCATCGCTTCAAACAGGAACCGTCGTAATGGCAGACTATCAGTCGGCAGGTAAAGGTCAGCGTGCCAATTCTTGGTCGAGTGAGCGTGGAATGAATATTTTGTCTAGCATTTTATTGCGGCCTAGTTTTTTAGCCATTGACAAACAATTTTTTTTAAATATTTTGTTTGGTTTGGCGATTTCAGATGCGATAGGTCATTTTATAGCTTCGGGCGTGAAAATAAAATGGCCCAATGACGTCTACGTTCATGATCATAAAATAGCGGGAGTATTGATCGAAGCTTCCTGGTTAAGAAACAAGATAGATTATGCCATTTGTGGGTTGGGTGTTAATGTCAATCAAACCAATTTTGCTAGCTTAAAGGCAACATCTCTATTTCTCGAAACCGGGATTCCACAAAATAGAGGGGAAGTCATAGAATTAATTTTGATGTCTCTTGAAAAGTGGAATCAATTATTACAAAAAAGAGATTATGAACATCTTTTGACTGCTTATCATGAACGATTATATTGGAAAGATGACTTACATCTCTTCAAGATTGATGAGCAACTAATTGAAGGTAGGATCAAAGGAATCGATCCTATTGGCCAGTTGAGGGTATTGATCGATGGCTCAGAGCAGACATTTGACCTTAAAGGGTTGGTTTTCGTGGCATAATTAAATCATAATACTTAGCTTTGCGCAAAAAAAACCAACGTAATGGCCAATAATAAAGAACAATTCAAAGTAAAAGACCTCGCATTAGCAGAATGGGGCCGAAAAGAAATACAACTTGCAGAAGCCGAAATGCCTGGTCTCATGTCATTAAGAGAAGAATTCGGATCTTCTCAACCACTTAAAGGAGCTAGAATTGCCGGATGCCTACACATGACCATCCAAACAGCTGTATTGATAGAAACGCTAACTGCCTTAGGCGCTGAAGTAAGCTGGTCTTCATGTAATATATTTTCAACGCAGGATCATGCCGCCGCTGCGATTGCCAAGTCTGGTGTACCTGTTTTTGCATGGAAAGGCATGAATGAAGAAGAATTCGATTGGTGTATTGAGCAAACACTTTATGCCTTTGAAGGTGAATTACCTTTAAATATGATTTTGGATGATGGGGGTGATTTAACCAATATGGTTTTTGATCGTTATCCTGAATTGACAGCTCATATCAAGGGCTTGTCTGAAGAAACGACAACGGGCGTACACAGGTTGTATGAGCGGATGAAGAATGGCACCTTGATGTTGCCAGCGATCAATGTGAACGATTCAGTCACGAAGTCCAAATTTGATAATAAATATGGTTGTAAGGAATCTTTAGTTGATTCGATAAGAAGGGCTACGGACGTAATGCTAGCAGGAAAAGTAGCCATTGTTGCGGGATACGGAGATGTGGGTAAAGGTTCTGCAGCCTCTTTAAGAGGCGCTGGAGTACGAGTGATCGTGACAGAAATAGATCCTATTTGCGCACTTCAAGCCGCAATGGATGGTTTTGAAGTTAAAAAAATGTCAGATGCTATTCCTAGGGCCAATATTATCGTCACGGCTACAGGAAATAAGAATATTATCACGGGGCGTCATTTCGAGATGATGAATGATAAAACGATTGTCTGTAATATTGGCCATTTTGACAACGAAATTGATGTTGCATGGTTAGCTAAAAATTACGGTACAACCAAAGTAGAGATCAAACCACAAGTAGACTTATACAATATCAAGGGGAATGAGATCATATTATTAGCAGAAGGAAGATTGGTTAATTTAGGATGTGCGACAGGTCATCCCTCTTTTGTAATGTCAAATTCCTTTACTAATCAAGTCCTTGCGCAACTCGAGTTGTGGACCAATACAAGCGCTTATGAAAAAGCCGTTTATACATTGCCGAAATATTTAGATGAGAAAGTAGCTTTTTTACATTTGGCTAAAATTGGTGTTGAGTTAGATATTTTGACAACCGAACAGGCCGATTACATTTCAGTACCTGTTAAGGGCCCATTTAAGCCCGAAAACTATAGGTATTAAGCTGATTGGCTTATTTCAAAAAAAAACCGGGACTGTTAAGCTCCGGTTTTTTTTATGCTATTTTTTTGACAATGATGACGCCGATGTTTTGAGCGCTTCGCAGTCATAAAAAAGGTGCATAAGGAGATCGAACAGGCAGGCGAGGGGGCATACATGGGCTCTTATTGTCATTTTATTTTTGTTTAATTTAATTAATATATAATTAAACAATATTGGCTAACAATCATTTTTTATCAAGAAATAACCAATCAGAAGTGATAATAAATCTATTAATTGCTATTTATTGAGTCCATTTTTTATAGATAGAAAGTATTTTAATATATATTTAATGGCCTACTGATCATTAAAAGCCTTAAACAGATGGATTACGTAGGTGCCTATGTCGTAATATTTTTTTGTTTAACATTATTTATATTTTATTAAACAAAATAAACTACTTTCGTACTGATAACTAACCGAAGTCTTTTCGGATTTTTAAAAATTTAAATGAAGCGACGGATGAATGACGTTATGGAAGTAAATGAGAGTATAAAAGTTCAATTTTCAGATTCAATTCATATTAAGGAGTCTGACCGTGGGGAGAAGTTAAATGTCTTTGAAACCGAATTCATGCCACATTTGGATGCGATGTACAATTTTGCCTTTAGACTTACCTATGATGGTGATGATGCCAAAGATTTGATTCAGGATACTTTTTTAAAGGCGTATAGATTTGCCCATTCTTTTCAGAGAGGAACCAATGCCAAAGCATGGTTATATAGAATTCTTAAGAATAGCTTTATAAACGATTTTCGTAAAAAGAGTAAAGAGCCGGCCAAAGTAGATTATCAAGAGATTGAGAATTTTTATAACTCGGAAGATGTTGATGAAGACAAGACACTTGACCTTAGAGTAGATTCGGTACGGGACATGCTTGGTGATGAGATAAGTCGCGCCTTGGGCTCTTTAGCTGTTGATTTTAGAACAGTAATCATTTTGTGCGATTTGGAAGGATTCACGTATGAAGAGCTGGCTAAAATCTTGGACATCCCAATAGGGACAGTGAGGTCAAGGCTTCACAGAGCAAGAAATTTATTAAAAGGTCGATTGCAAGTTTATGCTACAAGCATGGGCTATTAGTTTTTTAGGCAAATGAACATAATCGATGTCAGAATTAAAACGAATACCTCGGTGTTCGAATTTACAGAAGTCAATTCGCTTAATGCGGCATTTATTGGATAATCAGGTTACGGTAGACCATCAATCCTTTCTAATAAAACACCTTAATGAGTGCGCTCAATGCCTGGAGCAGTATGAGACAGAACTGTACATCTGATCTTTGTTAAAAACAAAATTGCCTAATAAGCCAATTCCTGCTAACTTGGCCAGTGAAATGAGACATAAAGTATATCTTCATCACATTAAATGAATCAAGGAAAAGCGTTGATCTTTTCAGCCCCCTCTGGGTCAGGTAAGTCTACTATTGTATCCCATCTATTACAGAAAAGAGCAGATCTGGAATTTGCAATATCGGCAACGACTCGTTCACCTCGTCCACATGAACAAGAAGGGGTGCATTATTATTTTCTTTCTGAGCAGGAATTTCTACATAGAGTGCATGCTGGTGAATTTATTGAGTTTGAGGAGGTTTATCCAGGAACGTATTACGGAACCTTGAGATCTGAATTAGACAGGATTTGGAAGGCGGGTAAGCATGTGATTTTTGATTTGGATGTGGCGGGCGGTGTGAAAATTAATCACATTCTGTCCTCAAGCTCTTTGGCAATTTTCATCAAAGTAGGAGGCATTTCCGTGTTGCGTCAACGACTGTTAAGTCGTGGAACCGAAAGTCATGACGAAATCGATCTTCGTGTACAAAAAGCGCTTGAAGAATATAAATTTGAAAAAAAGTTTGACGTGTCAATAGTCAATAACGATTTGACTACAGCGTTGGACGAGGTAGATAAGTTGGTCCAAGAATTTCTCGAGTTTAAACAATGAAAGTTGGGCTATTTCTAGGATCGTTTAATCCGATACATATTGGTCACTTGATTGTAGCGAATTTGATTTACGAAAAAACAGATAGATCTGAAATTTGGTTTGTAGTCTCACCGCAAAATCCTTTTAAAAAGAACAAACAGCTGCTACATGAATTCGATCGCTTTGACATGGTAAGTACTGCGGTAAGTGGTCATTACCATTTTAAAGCCAATGATATTGAGTTTCAACTGCCCAGGCCGAGTTATACAATCAATACGTTGACTCACTTAAAGGAACGTCATCCCAATCATGATTTTAAGTTAATTATAGGAGCAGATAATCTTAGGAACTTCCATAAGTGGAAAAATCACACGGAAATATTGAAGCATCATGGCTTACTAGTATATCCTAGAGGGGCTGATATTGAAAAAGAGAATTATAGCCATGAGAATATTACTTTTGTCGACGCCCCATTAATTGACATTTCTGCTTCCTTAATAAGAGGCATGATCAAGGGGGGGCAATCGCCCAAATATTTAGTTCCGGATGAGGTGCTGAGAATAATTACGATCAAAAAGCACTACCTCTAAATTGTCATTATTTCCTTTTCCTTCATTTCAAGGATTGCCTCAACTTTTTTAACATGTTCATCGGTGAATTTTTGAACCGCCATTTCTGCAGTTTTTACCATGTCCTCTGAAGCGCCTTCCTTGAGAAGTTTTCGTAACTGTTCGTTGGTGTCTTTTCGCGAATTTCTAATTGAAATTTTCCCGTTTTCTACCTCAGCTTTGGCTTGTTTGACCAAATTAATGCGACGTTCTTCGGTGAGCGAGGGGATATTAATACGAATGATTTCCCCATCATTTTGCGGATTTAATCCCAAGTCGCCATTGATTATCGCTTTTTCTATTTCGCCTATCAGCCCTTTTTCCCAGGGCTTTACAATCAACGTGCGGGCATCAGGTGTCGTGACTGAAGCCACTTGATTGATGGGAGTCATGTTTCCGTAATAATTAACACTGAGCACATCGAGCATTGTAGGCATTGCTTTGCCCGCTCTAATTTTTGTTAATTCATGACTTAGATGAGAAACGGATTTGGACATCGTTTCTCTGGCATGATCCAGAAAAAAATCTATTTCTTCCATAATATTACTTGATTAAAGTACCTAATGCTTCCCCTTCTATAATCTTTATCAAATTTCCTTTTTTATTCATGTCAAAAACAATAATAGGTAAATTGTTTTCTTGACAAAGTGTAAATGCGGTCATATCCATGACATTTAAGCCCTTTTCATAGACATCGTTGAATGAAATGCTTGAAAATATAGTCGCGTTGGGATCTTTTTCAGGATCAGCTGAATAAACGCCATCGACCCGAGTCCCTTTGAGAACGACATCTGCCTCAATTTCTATTGCCCTCAGACTAGCAGTAGAGTCCGTGGTGAAGTATGGTTTGCCTAGCCCGGCGCCAAAAATAACAATTCTACCTTTTTCTAGATGGCGTATGGCTTTTCTCCTTATGAAAGGTTCACACACTTGTTCCATATTCAAGCCACTCATTAGTCTAGTGAAGACGCCATACTTTTCTAGCGCACTTTGGAGCGCCATAGCGTTAATCATTGTGGCGAGCATACCCATATAATCACCTTGCGCCCTATCGATACCCGCTTGTTCGGCTTGAACCCCACGATAGATGTTGCCACCACCAATAACTATGGCCAATTCAACACCCAATTTTTTTGTTTCTAAAATCTCCAGGGCATACTGATCAAGTCTCTTAGGATCAATGCCATATTGCTGACTCCCCATCAAGGCTTCGCCGCTTAATTTTAACAATATTCGTTTATATTTCATGCATGTTTTTTAAACTGGGCAAATATAGTAGTTCTGGGCAACTGATGAATTTAGAATTCCATTAATGATTTATTTTTCTCTACATTATCTCCTACTTTGACTGTTATCTTGGCGATCGTAAGATCCGCCGGTGCTTTCATTACATTTTCCATTTTCATTGCTTCTAATATGATGAGTGGGTCACCTTTTTTGATTTGATCACCAGATTGGACCAATATCTCAATAATTTTCCCAGGCATTGGCGCCCTTAGACTACTTATTTTGGAGCTCACTTTTGTATTCATTCCCAATTTGTCAAGCATTAAATCGAGTTGATCTTTTACTGTCAGGGTAATTATTTTACCATTTATCTTAATGCGGCACATTTTTCCAATTTGTTCAATTATTTCAACCTCATGGGTCTTGAATTTGTATTGGATATAATGCTGATCTCCGCGGATGCCATTATGCTTCATTAGGATCAATTGCTCATTGATGCTAATTGCATGAGCTGATTGATCAACCTTTAATACTGTCTTATCAATGGTTACTTGGTATTTCACATTCATTCAAATAAAATTCCTTAAATATAAGAAAAGTTTCATTTTAACAGCGTCTATCTATTTGATAGATGTATCTAATGTTTTTCTTTTTAAGTAGCGTTCAAATAATTCAGTGTCAACGGAATTATTTTTCAATTAAAATAATGTAGTCATAATGAGGTTTTTTATTTTTAAAAAGAACTTAATTAATTGATTATCAATTAATTAAGTAATAAATTATTTTGAGGAATTCTCACTTTTAGTTGCGGAAAAATAGGAGAGCAAATATTTTATTAGATATTTCAAATTAAAAATTTGAATAAAAGGAAAATAGGTATAATTTTGCAGTCCCTTTTTCACTAGCAATATATGAAAAAGTGCGTTCTTAGGGGGGATACCAAAGCGGCCAACTGGGACGGACTGTAAATCCGTTGACTTATGTCTTCACAGGTTCGAATCCTGTTTCCCCCAC
>JABMNK010000123.1 GCA_013204595.1 Flammeovirgaceae bacterium | reverse complement strand
CTTCCAGAGCCACTTTCGTCTTGAAGGCAGCACTGAATTTTCGTCTTTCTTTTCTCATATACAACTGTTAAATTTACACTTTAACTAGCTGTTCTGAAATTGGGAGGAATTATACTTAAAGTTTACCCTATGACCTTTTCCTATTGATGACTCTTTGAACAACAGACAAGATTTTAAATTATTTGGAATAGTGGCTTCAGTCACTAGTTTTGTAACTACTAATACTCGTTTTAATCCAATTTTTGAACAATGATTCATGTGAAGAGATCCGGTATTTTATGGTACTTCGTGCTTTTTGTTACTTATTGCTTTGGTCAGGAGCTTCCTGTGATTCATCGAATAAATGACAATCCTTCCAAAAGTGCCATCACCTGTATTTTTGAAGATGATCACGGTTTTATATGGTATGGAACCAGACACGGCCTGTATAGATATGACGGATTAAACTTTGAAAAATTCATTCATGAGATAGCTGATCGTTCGTCCATCAGTGGCAATCGAATTGAAGATGCGATAAAAGATCAAAACAATAACATCTGGATTACCGGGGATGGTTTAGGCTTTTTTGATCCCAAGACCGGTATTTTTAGTGCCCTTCACTTTGATGCGAAAGCCAGCATTGGAATCCATAGCAACTTCACAACAGCCCTTTTTGAAGATGTCGATGGACTGATGTGGATCGGGAGCGAAGATGCAGGTCTTTTGAGATTTGATCCGACATCAAAAAAAAATACCCATTTTGCCCACGACACAACCAATTCAATAAGCTTATCTTCCAACAATGTCACTCAAATAATTAAAGACAGGTCCCAGAATTTATGGGTAAGTACTTATGACAATGGTATTAATTTGTTTGATCCGAGTAATGAAACATTTAGAAAATTCACCTTTGAGGATTCCCTAGGGTTATTAAGCAACTCCATTCTATCGATGCATCAGGGAAAGGACGCGCTCTGGATAGGAACCAAAAAAGGAATTTATGAATTAGTCAACCCTAGCCCTGGGAACTTCTCTTTTAAATCAATAAAAATTCCAGGAAACCCCCTTGCAACAGCACAAATTGCACGAGAAATTGTGCTCTCAATTCTCGAAGATTCGAAAGGAAATTTATGGGTAGGTACCGAAGGGAATGGCCTTTATTTAATTGACTTAAACAAAGGTAAAGTTGACATCCTACCTTATGACCACTCAATTATTTCGAACACTTCCATTTGGTCTCTTTTCGAAGACAGTAATGGTATTATTTGGATCGGCACCTATGCGAACGGATTAAATAAAATTGACCCCCTTCATATAGCAATTAATAATTTAAACACCAAAATAGACATCAAAAATACCTTGCGAAACAAGATTACATCCTCCTTTGTGACCGATTCCACCGGAAACGTATATATTGCTACAGACGGGGATGGGCTTAGGGTATTTGATCCCGCGACAGGTACTATAAAGCAAACCTATCAATCAACGCTTCGCGATAAAATGAGCATCGCTAGTGATGCCATTTTAGACCTCCATCTGGATAAATCTGGAAGCATATGGGTGTCGACCTGGAACGGCGGGCTCAGCCTTTTGAATCCAAAAAGTCACCATTTCAAAAATTTTCCTGTGCAAACAGGCCTCCCAAATTCATTATCAGGAGATGGGATCTTCGATATAGAAGAAGATGGTAAAGGAAATTTATGGCTGGCCGTCTATCAACGCGGCATTGATATCTTCAATGTAGCCACTGGGGAGTTTAAAAAAATGACCGCCGATATTAACGACTCGCTTTCATTATCTAGCTCCAAAGTGAAAGTAATAAAATCAATTGGCGCTGGCGAATTTTTTATAGGTACCGAAAATGCAGGAGTTGACCATATTCGAGTAGATGAGAAGTATCGCATCATTTACAAGAAGAATTACGGTCACAACGCTGACGAACCAGCAAGCCTAAGTTACAACGTGATCAGCGACATTATGGTAGATACTAAAAAGCGCATTTGGATTGCCACCTATGGAGGGGGCCTCAACCTCTACAATAAATCTACTGATACCTTTACCAAATATTCCACTAAAAATGGCCTATCAAATGACCTAGTGGTCTCCTTAATAGAAGATTTTGAAGGCAATATCTGGGTCGGAACCAGTGATGGGCTTTGTCGCTTAAATGAGCATGGTGAAATAGACATATTTGATATGCGGGATGGTCTGATAAATGACGAATATTATTTCAAATCAGCTTACATAGATCCGTCCGGCAAACTTTACTTCGGAGGGAGGAATGGGTTTGATGCCTTTTATCCAAATGAGATATTAATAAATAAAAAAGTTCCGAAAATTTATTTGACTGAATTTCAGGTTGCTGGCAATGCTAGCAAATCAACAAAAAAAGGACAATTATTGGACGCCCGTTATCCCGATCAAATAATTGAATTAACTGCTCAGGAAAATGATATACAATTTGGATGGGCGCTATTAAATTATTCACATCCGCTCAAAAATAGATTTGCCTACCGACTAGAAAACCATGACTTGGAGTGGAAAACGATTAAAAATGGTCAAGACATAACCTATATGAACTTACCGCCAGGCCACTATATTTTAAAAACCAAAGGATCGAACAACAATGGCATCTGGAATGAGGCGGGGTCATCCATTAATATTCACGTTGCTAGGCCATGGTATGCCTCTTATATGGCCTATTTTGTCTATAGCTTAATGATTGTAATGGGCTTGGTCTTTGGGCGGCGTATCATTCTCAATAGAGAGCGTCTAAAAAATCACGCCGAGCTTGAACGTCTCAGGATAGTAAAACTCCAAGAAATATATGAGATGAAATCCAAGTTTTTTGTAAATATTGCACATGAATTTCGAACCCCTTTGAGCTTGATTTTAGGACCTCTCAAATCCCTTCTCAATAATTCTTTTGAGGGTAATCCCAAAAAAGTCTACCGAATCATGGAGCGAAACGCAGATCGCCTCTTAAGACTGATCAACCAAATTTTGGAGTTGAGTAAGCTAGACTCAGGAACCATGAAGTTAGAGGCTTCTTTATTGGATATTGTCAAATTTTTAAAACCTATTGCATATAGCTTTAATAACTATGCGGAAAAGCAATTCATCAATTACAAATGCGAATTTCCAAACAAAGAGATACTATTGTTTTTTGAACCTGATAAAGTTGAAAAAATAGTCATCAACATTTTATCTAATGCCTTTAAGTATACCCCGGAATTTGGAAGAATCACGTTCAGTCTTCAAGCCGATGATCGACAGGTATATCTCAAATTTAATGATTCAGGAGTAGGTATCGAAGACGCTAAAATTCCTCTCATTTTTGACCGCTTCTATCAGGCAAATAGCAACCAAAAAGGAACTGGCATTGGATTGGCACTGACGCGCGAGCTCATAGACCTGCATAAAGGATCCGTGGACGTCAAAAGCGTCCTCAATGAAGGGAGCTGCTTTAAGGTTACTTTTAAATTGGGTCGTGATCATTTAAATGACGATCAAATATTAAGCGAAACCCCTAATCCCATCATATCAATGGACAATTGGCGGTTGAGAAAAAATCCTGATTCAGAAAAAATTGAAATAATTCACGAAAGCCAAGCATCCGAATTGCAAGAATTACCCATTGTACTAATCGTAGAGGATGATGATGACATGCGTCTTTTTATCAGCGAGTATTTAATTACTCATTATCAAGTAATGGAAGCCTCAAATGGACACGCCGCCTTGAAAATAGCAAGAGAGCAGATACCTGATATCATCATTTCAGATATCAAAATGCCGGAAATGAACGGCTACGAATTGATTCGGAACCTGAGAAGCGATGAAAAGACATCTCACATACCGATCATCATCGTCACCGCAAAAGTTTCTAACGAAAGCATCGAAAAAGGACTAGAATTAGGCGCTGATTATTATGTCACCAAACCTTTCAATCCAAAACTATTGGAATTACGAATTAAAAATCTTCTAATCACTCGAAATAAAATTCGAACCCAGTTCGGCATGATCAATGAACCTCCGCTAGAGCCAAAGGATGTAATGGTACCGTCGAAGGATAATCTATTTCTTAAAAAAGTCATCGCATGTGTTGAACAAAACATGGCTGATTCCAATTTTGGCGTAGATGAAATTTGTCGTGATCTCGGTATGAGTCGTACCCAACTTTACAGAAAACTAAAAGGTCTAGTGGGCCAATCCGCCAATGAATTTATTCGATCATTTCGACTCAAGCGTGCCGCACAATTATTAGGAAAACAACAAATGACCATTGCAGAGATCACCTATAAAGTAGGATTTAATGACCTTCAATACTTTCGTTACTGTTTTAAAAATCAGTTTGGAGTGAACCCCTCCGAATATACTGAAAACAGTTAAAATTGATTTTAACCCCCCTTCTGCAAACGTTTGCATCATTCACCATTGTAGTATGGATCATTCACCATTGATCTCCCATTTAAAATTTATTCAAGTTTGAAGACTGGCTTTAATGAGACATGTATCATGACGCATTGCGGCTAGTAATTTTAACTCAGCTAAATTTTTTATAATGTAAATTCAAAATATGAAGAATAATTACACTAATAGACTATGGGAGTCATTTAAGCACCTCATTAAGGGTGCACTAGCCTTAACGCTAGTCGGCTTCACACTTTCTGCTGCCACAGCGCAGGAGCGAGTGGTCACAGGATCCGTCGTGGATGAAAACGGCGAAGGATTGCCTGGCGTAAATATCATTATTAAAGGGACCGCCTCTGGCGTAATCACCGATTTTAATGGTCAATACAGATTGAACCTTTCTGAAGCTGGCACCGCGCTTGTCTTCAGTGCTATAGGATATAATTCTCAAGAAGTTACCGTTGGTGCAAGATCCATTATCGATGTCACCATGAGCGTGAACGTCGCTGAATTGGAAGAAGTAATCGTAACAGGTTACGCCGTCCAGCAGAAAAAGGATGTAACTGGATCAGTTGCCGTCGTGAGAAAAGAAGAATTGGTTGCATTACCTCAAGGAAATGTTGCCAATCAGCTTCAAGGACGTGTGGCGGGTGTCACAGTAACAGGATCAGGTAAGCCTGGTGCAACGTCTAAAGTTAGAATCCGTGGATTCTCCTCTTTCGGTGGAAACGATCCACTCTATATTATTGATGGAATTCCTGGAAATATCGAAACCATTGCTCCAGAAGACGTAGAGACAATCTCTGTATTGAAAGATGCGGGTGCTGCTTCCATATATGGTTCTCGTGCGTCTAATGGCGTTGTATTGATTACTACCAAAAAAGGTGGACAAGGTGTTAAGATCGATTTTAATACCTACACAGGTATTCAATATCCTGGGAAAAGCCCGAGCAACCTACTGAACGCCAAAGAGTACGCTGATTTGCAGTGGTTGGTTTATGCCAATGATGGTACCGTAGAGGATCATCCCATTTACGGTCCTTCTAGCCAAGCATCTCCCAAACTCCCAAACTGGGGTGCGGATACCGACTGGTATGACGAAACAACTGAAAATGCGGCAATCACGAACTATAACCTTTCAATGTCAGGTGGTTCAAACGGTGCTAACTTCTTTGCTAGTTTGAATTATTTTGATCAGAATGGTACAGTCAAATACCAAGATTTCGAAAGAGTATCTGCAAGATTTAACTCATCTTTTAAGGCATTCAACAACAAGCTGACCATTGGACAAAACTTAAACATCTCCAATATCAAGCAGCCTTCTGGATTTACCAACTTAAGTGAGGGTAACGCTATCGCTGGTGTTTACAGAGCTCAACCTCTTATACCAGTTGTCATGACAACCTCTACAAAAGGAATTTCACACGACTTCGTACCTGGGGAGTATGGCGGAACTGGACTTGCTTCAAGACTAGGCAACAATGGTAATAAAATTGCTCAATTGACTCGTGCTAGAAACGACGCTTACAGCAAAATGGAGTTAATAGGTAATGTCTTCGCTGAATTAGAAGTTATCGACGGCCTAAAACTTAGAACAAGCTATGGCGGTAGAACAAGCAGTGATTATTTCTCAGCTTACAATATGGCCACTTATGAAAATGCAGAAAATGTAGCTACCGCTTCTATGTCGGAGGGTGCATCCTATTACAAAGAATGGATTTGGACCAATACCTTGGCATACTCTAAGACTTTTGGTCAAAATAGCATCAATGCCACTTTGGGTTATGAGGCACTTGAATATGGCATCTCTAGAGGTGTTTCGGGTCAAAGAGGCGGCTATTTTTCGGATGCCCTTTCATTCAGAACGCTATCTAATGGTGCTACTATTATCAATGCATCTTCTTATTTTGCTACGCCTACCACCTTGGCATCTTCTTTCTTAAGAGTCGATTATTCTTTGAAAGATAAGTACTTATTAGGAGCGACTGTAAGACGTGATGGATCTTCAAGATTTGGTGCAGACACACGATACGGAACATTTCCTTCACTTACTGCTGGATGGAGACTTAGCGAAGAAGCATTCTTGGCCGGTAGCTCTGTGTTTACTGACGTCAAGATTAGAGGCGGATGGGGACAAATGGGTAGCCAGTTAAATGCAGATCCTGCAAACCAATTCAATCTTTATGGCGGTTCTGCGAACCAATCGTATTATGACTTAAATGGAACAGGTACTTCATCCCTACAAGGCTTTCGTCCAACAAGAATTGGAAATGCCGATGCACAATGGGAGACTAATACCTCTACCAACATAGGATTTGATGCCGGTTTGTTCAACAACAAAGTTGAAGTAGTTTTTGATTGGTATAGCAAGCAAACAGAAGGTCTATTATTTGCCCCAGAAAATCCGGGAACCGCAGGTAATGCTCAAGCGCCTTCAATTAACGTAGGCTCCATGAGCAACAAAGGAATTGACTTGCAACTTATCTACAGAGATGACTACGCTAACGGCTTAAGTTTTGAAGGTAATTTTACTTTGACAAGCTATACAAACGAAATTGTCGCTATAGCAGATGGATATGATTATTTTGATTATGGAAGCTCTAGAATTGGTACCTACTCAAGAAATGAAGTAGGGCATCCTTTATCAGCTTTCTACGGCTATGAAGTCGTCGGGTTATTCCAATCAGACGGCGAAGCTACTGCTTCCGGTCAAGATGGCGCTGCGGCTGGTTTCTTTCAATATAAAGATAATGATGGCGTAGCCGGTATCACAGATGCTGATAGAACCTTCATTGGTAATCCTAACCCAGACTTTACGTATGGTTTAAACCTTCAATTGGGTTATAAGCAATTTGAATTAACTGCTTATTTCTATGGTTATCAAGGTGGTGACATATTTAACGACACCAAATGGTGGACAGATTTTTGGCCTTCATTTCAAGGACAGAAAAGCACCGATTTGTTGAACAACAGCTGGACACCTACCAATACTGGTGCAACTACTCCTAAGGCAAGTCAATCATCCAATTTTTCTACCAATGCCGTGGCCAATAGCTACTACATTGAAGATGGATCTTTTGCTCGTTTGAGAAATCTACAACTGGCCTATAACTTGCCTTCTTCTGCGCTGAGTGCATTAAAGATGAGTAATGCTAGGGTTTATATTCAGGGAGTGAACATATTTACTCTTACCAAATATACTGGCTTAGATCCTGAATTAGGTGGCGACGATCGAGCTTTCGGAATTGACTACGGCAATTTCCCGTTGAACAAGCAGGTCATTTTAGGACTTAACGTATCATTTTAATCTTAACTAATTAAGAAATGAAAAAAATAAATTATATAACAATCTTGATGGTTACGCTCATGCTCGTGTTCGTGAATGCGTGTAACCAGGAATTTCTCGAGGTAAATCCAAATGGAGGACTCGATGCCAATGTATTGGCTACAGAAACGGGTGTAAACGGCTTACTTATAGGTGCCTACGCCATGCTTGATGGAACCAGTGCATCTTTTGGGTGGCAAGCTGCCGCATCTAACTGGGTTTATGGAAGTATCCGTGGAGGTGAAGCCAATAAAGGAACAGATAGTGGTGATCAACCGGACATCAATCCTCTTATGAACTATACTGAAACTGCTTCTAACCCTTACTTGAATGTGAGGTGGCGTTCGCTTTATGAATCAATTGCTAGATGTAATGAGGTGATAAACGTAGGCGCTGTAGCAGTAGCTGCAGGAGCACTTGATGATGCCACTTACGCTCTGTTTGTAGGGCAAGCACGTGCATTAAGAGGACACTACCATGTCGAAGCAATCAAATTATGGGGTAATGTGCCCTATGTTGATGAGGAAACAGACCCTACCACAGTCACCAATACTGCTGACATAACTGACCTAGTATTAGCTGACTTGGCAGCAGGATTGTCTTTACCAACCAACATGAGCCAAACAGGTCGTTTCAACAAAACGGTTGTTCAAGTGTTGTTAGCTAAAGCAACCATGCAGCTCAAGGGAGATTATACTACCGCATTGGGTTATTTAAATTCTGCAAAAGGGGGCACTGCTCCTGATGGTTCAGCAATCGGTTTGGAAGATAATTACGGCGATATTTTTGATATTGAATTTAGAAATGGCAAGGAAGCAGTTTATACTGTACAGTATTCTGTCAATGATGGTTCAGGGGGAATAAACGCTGGAACAGGTGAGGTTTTGAACTTTCCCTACAAAGGCGGTGGATCTCCAGGTGGTTGTTGTGGATTCTTTCAGCCATCACAAGAATTTGTGAATTCTTTCAGAACGAATGCTGACGGACTTCCTCTTCTTGATGGTTCATACAATAATGATCCTGTTTTAAATGACCAAGGTTTGGCCATCGATGCTACTAATTATGTGCTCGATCCAGGAAATTTAGATCCAAGATTAGATTGGTCAGTAGGCCGTAGAGGTATCCCTTATTTAGATTGGGGCCCACATACTGGTCAAGATTGGATACGTGATCAATCTTACGCTGGTCCTTTCAGCCCTAAAAAGCAGGTTTATAAGAAGGCTCAAGAAGGTCAATTTACCGAAGTAGGTAACTGGACTTCTGGGTACACTGCCAATGGTTATAGAATGATCCGGTATGCGGACATCTTACTACTTGCTGCTGAGTGCCAGGCTCAAACTGGTGATTTGGCCGGAGCACTTGCCAATGTTAATTTAGTAAGAGCCCGTGCCGCCAATGAGAGCGGCTGGGTTAAAAATGAAGATGGTACCAATGCTGCAAAATATGTCATCGGTGAATACACTTCGTTTTCAGATAAGGCAACGGCACTGTCTGCGATCTTAATGGAAAGAAAGCTCGAATTGGGACAGGAAGGTCATAGATGGTTTGATTTGAAAAGATTTGGTGTATCTACCACTGCCATCAACAGCTATTTGACTTACTCAAAGACCCTAGGTCAAACTTATATTACTAGCTCAACTTCATATAGCGCTGGCAATGACCTATTCCCTATTCCTCAACGTCAGATTGACTTGTCGAATGGTGCTTTGGTTCAGAATTAATTAATTCAATTTCTTAAAAAGGAGGCTGCTACTGGTAGCCTCCTTTTTTTTTATAATTATACTCCGCTTCTCTTAAATTTAAAGAGACTCTTTGTAGTTTTATATTCTAGTTTAAAACTCACTTTCCCATATATGTCTTTTACTCTTTTATCCTACAGCCCTTTGCTAACCCAAAAAAGGATGACCCAACAGCTAACACTGTGGCTTTCATTGCTCCTATTCTTCATGGCATGTACCCCTGCTGGTGAGAAGCGCTTTAAATTACTTAGCTCGGAGCAGAGTGGCATTAATTTTGAAAACCGCCTTATAGAAAATGATTCGATGAACTATTTTACCTACACATATATCTATATGGGTGGGGGTGTTTCAATAGGTGACCTTAACAATGATGGGCTCTCAGACGTGTTTTTTACAGGCAATATGACGCCCAACAAATTATATATAAATAAGGGGGCACTAACATTTGACGACATTAGTGATCAGGCTCAAATAGCCGGTGACGACCGTTGGTATACAGGCACCACCATGGTAGATATAAATAATGACGGATGGCTAGATATATATGCTTGTGTGTCTGGCAAATTTGGTGACCGCAAAAATCAATTATACATCAACAATCATGATCTTACCTTTACAGAGGCGGCAGAAGCTTATGGTCTTGCGGATCCCGGAGCCTCAATTCAGGCTTCATTTTTTGATTATGACAAAGATGGGGACTTGGATATGTTTTTGACCAACTATCCCCCTACCAGCTTTAAAACGCCCAATGAACTATATAAGATGTATATGTCTTACAAAGATCCAGCGAATAGTGATAAGCTATATCAGAAACAAGCAGACGGCACTTATTTAGATGTCTCAAGTGAAGCGGGCATTTTAAACTTTGGTCTAGGGGTGAGCGCATCCATTGCCGATTTTAACAACGATGGATGGGAAGACATCTATGTCTCAAATGACTTCAGTGTTCCTGACTTTTTTTATGTCAATAACCAAGATGGCACCTTTACCGAGAGACTTAAAGAGGTCACCAAGCAAACCTCATTTTATGGTATGGGTACAGATGCTGCCGACGTCAATAATGACGGACTTACCGATTTATTTCAGGTTGATATGGCTGCGCAAGACAATAGGAGACAAAAAGCCAATATGGCCAGTATGAATCCGGATATTTTTTGGTCTACCGTCAACTCAGGATTTCATTACCAATATATGTACAACAGCTTGCAGTTAAATAGAGGTATTGTCGATAGTTTACCCGTGTTCAGCAATACCGCGTGGATCGCAGGTGTGGCCGCAACAGACTGGAGCTGGTGTCCCTTGTTTGTCGACTTAGACAATGACGGCAACAAAGACCTCTATGTGACCAATGGCACGCGTAGAGAAATTAATAATAAGGACTATTTTAACGAACTAGATAAGCTAGACAAGGCAGTACGCAAGGACAGTTCTTATGAATTGGCTGCCAAAATTCCTGAAGAGCCCATTGACAATTATGTATTTAAAAATAATGGCAACGCTACTTTTCTACCTATCAACCAATCCTGGGGCTTGGAATATGTCGGATTCAGCAATGGTGCTGCTTATGCGGATTTGGACAATGACGGAGACATGGACCTCATTGTCAATAATATTGATTCCAAATCGGTCTTGTTTGAAAATAGGACGAGTCAGATCGAACCTCCAAAATACCTGACCATAAAACTTAAGGGTGGCCCCATGAACACCCACGGCCTTTCAAGTAAAATAACTTTAACCACCAATGAGGGAATTCAAACAAAATTAATCATGACAAGCCGCGGTTTTCAATCTTCGGTGGAACCGTTAGCTCATTTTGGCCTAGGAAATAGCGCTCCCCAAAATCTCAAAATTGAATGGTCAGATGGCACTATTCAATACGTCTCAGATCTGATAGCCAACAGTACCATGACCATAGACAAAGAGGGCGTAACCTTGGATGTACCATCCGCAGTGGATCAAAAAACGATATTTACCAATAGCACGAGCCTTTTTAACATTCCCTTTTTTCATTGGGGCAACATGCATAACGATTTTATGTATCAGGTATTACTCCCTCATAAAATGAGTGAATTCGGCCCTGGTATGGCAACGGGTGACCTTAACAATGATGGATTAGATGACGTCTTTTTAGGAAGTAGCGCAGGTTATCCTGGCCTCATTTATTTTCAGAATGCGCAAGGCGATTTTTTTCATCATCCTTCTGATATAGAAAAAGACTTTGCCTACGAAGATTTAGGTGCGGTAATATTTGATGCCGACGGGGATGGCGACAATGATTTGTACGTGGTCAGCGGAGGAAATATACTACCCATCAATGATCCTCTCTATCAAGATCGATTGTATCTCAATAATAATGGGCAATTTGAACGGGCAACTGATGCCCTTCCCGCAGTTTTTGCGAGTGGCTCCCGTGTCATTGCCAAGGACTTTGATCAAGATGGAGATTTGGACTTGGTTGTTGGTGGGCGTCTTCAACCGCAATCCTATCCCAACCCGGGTCAGAGCGTTTTCCTTGAAAATATCTCAACTCCGCAAGCGCCGAAGTTTCAAAATATTACCCAAACAATTATCCCTGAACTCGAATACATCGCCATGACCACTGATATGGTTTGGGCAGATTTAAATCAAGATGGGAATGACGAACTTTTGGTCGTCGGTGAGTGGTCAAGTATTAACGTATTTGAATGGGTCAGTGATCATTATGCCCTATCCACAGCATATGATTTGGATGAACACAAGGGCTGGTGGTTCAGCATTGCTGCTGGTGATGTCGATAATGACGGGGACCTAGATATCATCGCGGGTAATCTGGGTCTAAACTATAAATACCGGGCCAGTGACGAGGAGCCGTTTGACTTATATGTCAATGATTTTGATAAGAATAATGCGCCTGACCTCGTCTTGGGTTATTACAACAATGGAGAGCAATACCCACTAAGAGGGCGACAATGTTCGTCACAACAAATTCCCGCCATCAAATATAAATTTGAAGATTATAACTCCTTCTCAACAGCTACACTCACCGATATATATGGAAAAAAAGATCTTGAAAACTCGTTACATCTGCAAGTAAAGAGTTTTTCAAGTAAATTATTTCTAAACGATGGCGCCGGACATTTTGAGGTGCGTGACCTTCCATTGGCTGCGCAATATGCCCCCGTTAATGTTATCCTGATGGAAGACCTTGATCAAGATGGTAACCAAGACCTGATCTTAGCAGGCAATCTCTACGCCTCAGAAGTCGAAACGCCCCGGGCAGACGCCAGTATCGGCGTCGTACTTAAAGGAAACGGAAAAGGAGGTTTTGAATCACTTCCCCTGAGCACAACAGGCCTTTTGCTCAACAACGATGTGAAGAATATGGCGATGATTCATAATGGTGGCAACGCCGTCTTAATTGCTGCCAGCAACCGTGGGCCCCTCAAAGCTTACACTATGCTATCACCCCCTTAAAACTGTCCCACAGAGAATTAATATAAGCTATCAAATGCCACCTTCCAAGCCTTCGCCATCAAGACGCAGCCTTGAATAGAAGGGTGCACCCCATCTGGGCACCAATAAGGTACGTCTTTGAGTTTGACGGCATCGTCAAATATTTTTTGATACGGAATCCAAGCCGCATCGAATTGTTGGGCAACTTGAGCGGCAGCGGCTTGATAGGCACGAAATGCGGGTATCCATTCGGCTTCATTAATCGCCGTACCTCCGATCACTACGAAAGGTTCTCCAATAATAAACTTAAGCTTAGGAAACTTTACTTGAGTTCTTTGCAGCAATTCCAAAAAATCCTTTTTATAGGTCGCCACCGTGCCTTCATAACCATTGGTGAGGGTATGCCAAAAATCATTGACCCCAATATGTACACTCAAAACATCTGGTTGGATGTCAAAACAATCTTCTTGCCATCGCCTTGAGAGTTGAAACACCTTATCTCCACTTACCCCACGATTGTAATAATGCAAATCTGTGCTGGGGTGATCCACCCATAAACTCGATGCAGCCATCAGGGCATAACCACTACCCATACCCAAATGAAAATCATTGGATTGACCGCTTAATCTATCTCTACCGGCATCGGTTATGGAATCTCCTTGAAATAATATCCGTAAGCGGTCCGGTACCTTGGTCTGCATTGGCGTTGCTGAAGCGCAAACCGGCAACAGCATTCCTGCCGCAGATAACACCGCGGTTTGCTTAAAAAAAGATCTTCTGGATGTGGGGATACGCATATTAACAAGGTTTTGAGATAAAAAATTAAAATATGACTTTAATTTACGCTAATAATTCATTTAGTCAAATATAAAACGCTGCTTATAATGAATCCAAAACACTTTTCTACCATAAACAATAGGCGTTATGTGCATCTTAAAGTGACTGATCTGACCCGCTCAATGGATTTTTATGTTGGTCTTTTGGGGTTTAAGGTTAGCCTCGCCTATGAAGAAGGGACGGCGGCCTACCTCTCGGCAGGAAGTCATCATTATTTGTTGGGTTTGGCCACTTGGTTTGCTCAGCATTTACCACAATTCGAATCACAAGGTACAGACATTTTTCATTCCCTCATTCAATACCCCACCCGTAAGACTTTGGCCCAAACTTACCATAACATGGTCAAAGCCGCCTATCCCATAAGTCAGGCAATAGACCTAGGGGTTTCTGAAAACATCTATTTAAAGGATCCCGATAACCACAGCATCGAATTGTGTTGGGATCGACCCAAAGAAGATTGGCCCAAAAAACCCAATGGTGCCCCCGACATGTCTACCAAACCACTCAACTTGACTTCCCTATTAGCAGCGCTTGCGCCTTAATTCAAAACGACCCAGGCCCCTTTGGTAAAAATTGAACATTCACTTTTAGCGACTGGTCCTGCCATTGAACCTGCTCAGTGGTGATGCTTGGATCTGCCAAAGCTTTGGCCAATTGCTCGATAATTTCTGACATCGGCTGACGCAAATAATCCGCTTGCACTTGCTTGAGTAATTCCTTTAACAGGTCATTTAGATTAAGGGAAATAAAGCTACGTGCAAACCCCTCCTGCTTGTAGAGCGCCCCTAGTTCCGACGGACGGCCGATTACCAGTGCGCCCTCTTGAAATACCCAAATATTGATAGGCTCCTTGAAAGCACGGGCGTACAAAATATAAAAATCAAGTAAGGGAAAAGCAGAAAACGGATCATTTTCTGCGTACTTGGCCAAGTATGCCTTGGCTACATTGATTTTGTCTAACCCCAATCCAAAGGCACGCAACTTAATGACCAAATTAATCCATACCAGCTCGGTAAAACTAAATTTACTCCAGCCCTTGCCCGCTGGGCGATAATCGGTGACAATATTGGTTTGATACCAATGATTTAAAATACGCGAGGTAACCTCACTATTGGTTAAAGGGTGTTTTTTGCTATTAAGGACTTTTTTTAAGGCAAAGTCCAAATTCAAAAATCGTCCCAAAAAGTTCACTCGAAGCCAATCGTCCATTCGGGTTACCTATTTTAATCATTAAAAATTACATAAATGTAATTTTTAATGACGGACTGTCCAAATTATTTTGAATTATTTCAAAAACCTATCGCCCTTATTCTTATTTTGTTTTATATTTAAGAATACTAACTTTAAATCAACTCAAATGAAACAACTTATCATTGTCTGTGTATTGGTGATATCCAATGCCCTTTACGCCCAAATTGCGGTATTTCAACCGGTCAAAGTACCTGCAGGTCAGGCGGCCCAATTTGAAGAAATTGAACTAAATTATTCCAAAAAAATAGCCCAAAATGCGGTCAACGATGGCAAACTACAGTTTTGGGTTTTATTCAAGGCCTTTAACCCTGGACCCGATGACTATAATTATATGTGGATCAGTGTGTACCAGGACCTCAAAGCGGCAACTGCCGGTACTCCTTGGTGGAACAACGCAGAAGACCTGGTAGGGATTCCCTCAAACATCCTATATAGTGGTCACAGTACCTTAACTTGGGATCGGAGCTACTATTATGAAATGGCGCTAGAAATCCCAGAAATAGCGCCCCCAACCTATGTCCTTTTCAATTTTGCTTCTCCAGAGAATTTGAGCGCCTCAATGGAACAAATCAAAACCATAGCCATTCCCCATTTTAAGAAAAAAATGCCGAGTGCTGGCTTGGTCGGTTGGGGCATGGGTCTTAAAATCACACCTAAAGGAGACGACTATGCTTCTATGATGGTCTATGACTCCTACAATAGTCTAGAAGCTGCCATGGAACATTTGGCGGGAAGGGCTGCCTTGGAAGGGCTGCCTGCTGGCAAAGTCGATCCCATCAAGTGGAGCATGCGTCCCTTAATGCAAGTTCTGTCCCGTACTGAGCCAAAACAATAAGACCAATCTCATCAAAAACCCCGATAAAGATTGTCGGGGTTTTTTTTATACCTACCCGCCTTCATCTTATGCCAAAGTAACCTAGCTTGTTTATCTTGGTACCCTTGTAGCTCATTAATGGAACCCTCAGATTCAGAAAAACAACCAACAGCCTCCTTAAATATAGGTTTAATTATCCGCTTTGTACTTTCACAAATCCGAAGGTATTTTGCTGAATTTATTGGCATTTTCATGGTCATTACTTTTTCTTTTTACGTCGAAAGCAAAGGGGAAGACTATGAAAATCGTATGACCTATGAGGAGCTACTCAAGGACATTATCAAGGAATTGAAGCTTGTACAAAGCTATACCCTTGCTTATGCCGACCAAAACTTACATATTGAACACATCTATGAGCAACAATTGGCAAAGTGGGACTTGAATGATGACCATATCTTCTTTCTGGATCCCAAAGACCCCTTGTTTGATGAGGTGCATTATCTGCCTATGTCAACCTACACCGATCTCAGGCCCTATGATGAGCCCAAATTACTTTTCAGTCTGTTTGAACAGGGTACCCTTGAGTTTAAATTGGTCTCTCATGCCACACAGATCATTGAAGGTCTCGATGAAGGTCATTTGATTGACCAAATTCTGCTGTTGAACCGGCAAGAAAAAATATTGGTAGATGACTTTAAGCAACGCGTAAAAAACCTATGGACCCGAGACTTGGGCATCATAGATTTGGACGATCCCCATTTTTGGATTACCCATCGCACATACATTCAGCAAGACCATTACCTGCGCCATAACCTGGCTGAGCGGGTCGATCTCTGGCATGAGCTCAACTCAGTGCTGCTCGATTATGAACAGGCGCTTTCGACAGATATTGCCCAGCTTGATAGCATCAATGTGGCATTTGAAAATGAAGGTTATTTTATCTATTGGCAATATCGATAGCCAATACCTTGCCGTTGATACTTATAAGGCGTGTCACACCAAATTGATACCCCCATGGGCCTACAAACACCTGTGGCTGATCAATCGTAGAAAGCTAAGATGCTCTGGATCACAAAATGCTGCTCCTCGGCCAGCAGACTCGGATACATCGGAATACTCAAACAGCGCTGATAATACGCCTCAACCACCGGTAAATCCCCTTCTTTCCAACCAAAGGCACGGTAGTAGGGCATGAGATGGGCAGGAATATAATGTACTTGTGCCCAGATATCTAAGGTACGTAAATGAGCTATTAATTCATCTCGGTTGGCTATTTCAATGATGTATAGATGATAGGCATGCCCAAATAGCTGACCCGTCTGTTTGGCGATTGGTCGGAATTGGTCAAAGTTTTTTTTGTACTCCGCGGCAATTTCTCTTCGCTTCTCCATTCCTTGTGCTGCACGTTGCAGCTGGCTTAATCCAAGGGCGGCATTGATATCAGACAAACGATAATTGAACCCCAATTCCTGCATTTCATAGTACCAAATTCCATGATTGAATTGATATAAATCCTTGTCTTGCTGGATTCCATGGGTTCTTAACATTCGTAATCTGTTGTACAACGCTTTGTCATTGGTCGTGATCATTCCTCCCTCTCCTGTGGCAATGTGTTTTACCGGATGAAATGAAAAGATGGCCAAGTTTGCGAAATTTCCATTTCCGCAATGTTGTTGCGTTCCTTGACTGTCTATAAAAAATCCACCCGGTGCATGGCAGGCGTCTTCAATGATCCAACAACCATATTCATCGGCCAACGACTTAAAGGCTTCCAAATCGGCAGCAAAACCAGCAAAATCTACTACAATGATGCCCTTGTACGTTCCTTTTGGGGCCGCTGATAATTTACTTCTTACCAGGGCAATGTCCAGCATATAGGTGTCAGGATCTATATCGACAAAATCAATGTCAGCGCCACAATACCTAATACAATTGATGGTTGCAACAAAAGTGAGTGGGGTAGAAATTACTTTATCCCCCGGCTTGAGATCTAATGCCAAGGCACAAAGATGGAGTGCCGCTGTCCCGTTACTCACCGCCACTGCGTATTGCGACCCCACATATTGGGCAAAAGCTTGCTCAAAAAGCTCAACTGTGGGGCCTTGGGTCAAATTATCTGACTTCAATACCGCCACAACCGCCTCTATATCCTGCTGGGTAATGTCATGACGCCCGTAGGAAATCTTTTTAAATTCTTATTTTAATTCCACCTTGATAAAAAATAAACACTATCCCAAAGCTAGTTCAATCCTTTTATACCCAGGGCGCCTATCAGAAAATTAACATCACAAAAGGATGAGGGTTTAACCGTAATCGTAGCCTCGACTGCCTTTTAAATATTTATGTTTTTCTCTATAATTTGATAACATGACCAGTGCTGATCCGATCAATTAAGGACCATCATAAGCGTCTGATTTTTTGACCCTGCTGGGTCTTGCTTCAAAAAACATTAAAATAATTCCCTTTCCACCCAAAGAAAGATTATTTTTGTGAGAATTTTATTATCCTATATGAACCGATTTTTAAAGATTTTTTGGCTTTCTCTAAGCTTAGTCATTGCCGTAAGTACTCAGTCCGGATTTGCACAGGACCTCAATGGCCAGGATATCAAAACCCTCGATGTAGACAAACTCACCGATGATCAAGTCAAAAAATTCCTAAATAAGGCCGAAGAGGGGGGCTATACCGAAGACCAATTGATCCTAGGGGCCAAGGCTCAGGGCATGTCAGATACCCAAATTCAAAAACTTCGCAACCGCATCAATAAAATCAAGTCTGGTGGCAAAGATGCGAAGGCCGGTGAAAGCAATGGGATTTCAGATTCTCGATTGCGAGAGGGGTATAACTTGCAAGAGGACTCCGAAGCTGAGCCGCTTTATGACCCTTTTGGCGACTTATTAGGAATCAAAAAAAATACCTTGCCCAAAATTTTTGGAATGGCCTATTTCGAAAACAACAAACTCACTTTTGAACCTAGCTTGAATATACCCACCCCAAAAAACTATCAGCTAGGGGCTGGTGACCAAATCATCATTGACATATGGGGTGATTCGGAACAAACCTATCAGACGGAAATTTCTCCCGACGGATACATTCGCATTGAGCGATTGGGGCCTATTTATTTAAACGGCCTAGAAGTAGAAGCCGCCACCCGAAAGATCAATGCCAAACTTAAAACCTTGTACGGCACCCTTGGCAGCACGACGTATTCCCAGGTCAGTCTAGGTCAGATCCGCACCATCCATGTGAATGTCATCGGTGAAGTACAAATGCCAGGCACCTACTTGATGTCCTCCTTGAGCAGTGCCTTCAATGCCCTTTATCTTGCAGGAGGACCCACCGAAACAGGTACCTTACGCAAAATAGAAGTATACAGAGGCGGAAAATTTTTGGGCCGTTTGGATGCCTACCAATTGCTCCTATCGGGCGAAGGCAAAGACATCAGCCTCAGCGATGGGGATGTAGTGATCGTCAAGCCCTATGATGTCCGGGTTTTCATCGATGGACAAATCAAACGACCTGCTTATTACGACTTACAAAAAGAAGAGACCTTAGCTGATTTGATCGATTTTGCAGGTGGGTTTACCGATTTGGGCTATAGTGAGCTGGTCTCGGTGCGCCGAAAAGAAGGCAATTTTCGCTCCTTAAAAACGTTTCGTTTGAGTGACGATGCGCCCTTGCTCAATGGTGATGAGGTATACATACAGCGCATTAGCAATCGATACGTCAACCGCCTGGTGGCCGAAGGTGCCCTTAATTTTCCAGGCGAGTTTGAATTTCGCGAGGGCATGATGCTTAGTGAATTGATCCAACAAGCGGGAGGTATGACAAAAGATGCCTTTATGGGGCGTGGCTTGATTATCCGATTAGATGAAACCTTGAACCTTACCAATCAAGCCTTTAATGTGGCTTCGGTCGTCAAAGGAACCGAAGACCATGTGCTCAAAAATGAAGATATGATCAAAGTCTTTTTTCAAAATGAGCTCAGGGATGTAAGGGAAGTAACGATAGAAGGTGCCGTACAACAATCAGGGACTTATCCTTTTATTGAGGACATGACCGTCGAGGATTTGATCCTACTTGCCAAGGGCTTTGACCAAACTGCCCGTCGCGGCACTATCGAAATCATACGCAAAATACCGGGTGAAAACACAGCCGGTATTGCCAATATCTTGGTGTTGGCTATTAGCGAAGATCTCAGCTTAGATGCCAATACCTCTTCCATGACCCTGATGCCCTTTGATCTGGTTGTCATTAGGCAATTATCTGGCAATGACAGCCAAGGGTTCGTTACCCTAGAAGGTGCTGTGTCATCCCCTGGGGTCTATGGACTCTCCTCCAAAAGAGAAACCATTTATGAGGTGCTCCAACGTGCCGGTGGCCCAGCTGCTTGGGCCAATCTCGATGGCGCGGTGCTGATTAGAAAATCCGAATATCAAGAAGGCGATTCACGAAACAAACTGAAACGCCTCAAATATTTAACAACGCTCAAATTGAATGCCCTGGATAGCTCTCGGTTGGATACGGTTTCCTTAGACAACCCAACCCTAATCGGTTTAAATCTAACGACCCTACTAGCGAGCCCCAATAACCGTAGTAATATGACCTTACGATCGGGAGATATTATCTCGATCCCGGAATTGGTCAATACCATTAGTGTAGCCGGTAAGGTATTCAATCCTGGCGACCTCAAGTTTATCGACGGGTATACATTCAAACGCTACCTAAATTTGTCTGGTGGGGTGACGGACAGGGCAAAATTGAAACGAAGTTATTTGGTCTATGCAAATGGTGTTGCCAAGAATACAGGACATTTTCTTTTTTTTAAAAAATATCCCAAAATCTTGCCTGGTAGCACACTCATCGTTCCCGCTCAAAGAGACCGGCCTGCGACGACCTCTGGTGAAATCATAGGTGCCGCTACTGCATTGGCCTCATTGACTTTGATCATTAATTCTATTCTTAATTAATTTGATGTATTGCTGACCAAAACCCTATTGTAATGACTGCAACTTATCTCCAAACCATCGCGCTGATCCGAAAGGTAAAAATCATGCCACGTTGGATCATTTTTGTCCTTGATTTGATTTGTGGTGTTTTTGCAATTTTTGCGACGCTTTTATTTAAATATACCGTCGTTTTTGTCCCTATCAGTTGGCCTAGTTTGCAAGAATTAATTATCTCCACGCTCGTCATTAACAGCCTGCTTTTTTCGTTTTCACGTACCTTTAAAGGGATTGTGCGGTATACCGGACTTCAAGATGCCTTGCGAGTGCTCCTTGTAGCAAGCACCTCAGCCTTGGCCATTTACCTGCAGTCTTATTTCTTGGGGTTCGGGGCCACTGTGACGGATGGATTGCCTTCCCTGCTATTTTTATATGCCCTCTTTTTCTTCTTATTTCTTTTGGCCTACCGGGTCATTGTGAAGTATACCTTCCACTTTTTGAGGAGCTATAATCAGATCAAAAAGAACATTGTCATTTATGGCGCCGGGCAGGCAGGACAAGCGACCAAGCGTGTACTCGAAAATGAACGCATCGGATTTTCATTGTTGGCCTTCGTAGATGATGACAAAAGAAAAGATAACAAATACATGGATGGGGCCCCCGTCATTACTTTTGAGAAATTTAAAGAGACCGCCCTGCATGATGCAATCCATGAGGTCATCATCGCTAGTTTCTCGCTTCCCCCAGAACGAAAAAATGAATTGGTTGATTTTTGCTTAAACCGAGACATTAATGTCCTGACCATCCCGAGCTACACCCTTTGGACCAATGGTGACTTTTCTGCTAAACAATTGAAAAAAGTAAGAATCGAGGACTTACTCGAACGCGAGCCAATCCAAATAGACAATAAACAACTCCTTGCTGATGTCAAAGGTAAACGCATTTTGGTCACGGGGGCAGCTGGCTCCATCGGAAGTGAATTGGTGCGCATGCTCAATCGCTTGTCCCCGGCAAGTATCTTGCTCTGCGACCAAGCGGAGACCCCGCTGCACAACATTGAAGTCGAACTTAGCAAAAGCAGAAACAACAATAAGGTACAACTGATCCCCTATTTGTGTGACATCAACAATACCGCCCGCATGGAGGCCTTGTTTGATCGATACCAACCACACCTGATCTATCATGCCGCCGCTTATAAGCACGTGCCGATGATGGAAATTAATCCTGAAGAAGCGGTCAAAGTAAATGCCTTAGGTACCCAGCTATTGGCCGATCTTGCCATCAAATACAACGTCGAGCGTTTTGTGATGATTTCCACCGACAAGGCGGTCAATCCAACCAATGTCATGGGTGCTTCCAAACGATTGGCCGAAATGTACGTACAAAGCCTCTCCATGACGGCCAAAAAAACCAAATTTATTACGACCCGCTTTGGCAATGTCCTAGGCTCCAACGGCTCGGTCATCTTGCGCTTCCGTGAGCAGATCGAACGCGGTGGACCTGTGACCGTTACGCATCCCCACATCGTAAGGTATTTTATGACCATCCCAGAAGCCTGCCAGTTGGTACTCGAGGCAGGTAGCATGGCCAATGGCGGCGAAATTTTTGTCTTTGACATGGGTCAACCGGTCAAAATTTCCGACCTCGCCAAAAAGATGATCCGTTTGTCTGGCCAAGTTCCCAATATTAACATTTCCATTCAATACACGGGCCTGCGACCGGGTGAAAAATTATATGAAGAATTGCTCGTAGATGCTGAAAATAGTATCAAAACCTACCATGAAAAAATCATGATTGCCAAGATTCGGATCACCGATCCCAATGCCATCATTGAGGGCTTTCAATTGCTGCAAACGAAATTGAATCAAAGAGACCTAGACCCCTTTGAACTGGTCGGGGTGATGAAGCAACTTGTCCCCGAATTTGTAAGTAACAACAGTGAGTATGAGCAGTTGGATACTACTAAGGTGGTGAAGTTGAAAATGGGTAATTGATTTTATTACTTTATCTTGTTGGTTTGGACCACATTAAATACTGGGTATTTTAGCATTGATTATTAGTTAGGCTTCAACTTCGCACCAACTAAGTTGTTGATAATCAGCTTAAACGCTATTTATCAACTTTAATATTTTCTACGAGCGTCTTAAAATACTCTCGAGACCAAATTTCTAATTCATTTTGATTTCGGACAAACCTAAATACATCTTCTTTCACATTTTCAATCTTAGTAGAACTGATTTTGGTGTACAGCAATTCCAATAATTGATTTTTTGTGATTGCCATTTCCTGCCAATCTCCACTTTCTCTTGCTCTCTGGCAAAAGTGCTATAAATTTAGCTCTACACCATTTCTGATATACCATTCCATATCATACCAATCTCTGCCCTTCACTCTAT
>JABMNK010000122.1 GCA_013204595.1 Flammeovirgaceae bacterium | reverse complement strand
CAATGTATTAGGTTGATTTATCGAACACTCATCAAAGGTCAGTTTGCTCTGATTGAGCAAAAGATGGAGCAAACTTTGAGCAGAGCGCGGGAGGAGAAAGTGACAATTGTACTTTTCTGCCGCCCTGAGCATTTCGGTGAAATGGAAAAATCGGTGTTACTACAACCGGGGTGAATACAATTGGAATACTTTTGTAATCTCAAAATAAGGTATACTATGCAGAATAACCTATTTCCATTATATGAATCTGAATTAGGAGAGCGAACAAATCCTTATCTGCTCTTGGACAGGAAATCTGAATTTAAGTCAAAATTCAATCTCGTAGACTTATTTGCAGGAATTGGTGGCTTTCACTACGGTGTTGAGGCTGCAGCTCAAAAATTTGGTAAAGGAATAAATACCCTTTTAGTTTCTGAAATAGAACCCAATTCACAAAAGACATATAAGATTAATCACAAAGTGGAGGTGCGTGGCGATATTAATGGCATTGAGCTTTCAGATTATAGCTCTAATGCGGATATTGTAACAGCAGGCTTCCCATGCCAGCCATTTTCAAATTCAGGTAAAAAACGGGGTCTTTCTGACCCTAGAGGCCAATTTTATTTTAGGATTGAGGAAATTATAAAACATTTCAAAGCCAAATCATTCATCTTAGAGAATGTTCCAGGAATAAAATCTAATGGAGGAGGTAAGTATAGAGCGGAATTGTCTCACAAGCCTGCCGTAATTGGACAGTCAATGCATTTTTTAGAAGAGAATTTATTGAATTTGAAAGATTATGAGGTGAAATGGGTAGAAGTTGATTCTAGTGATTTTGGTTCTCCACAAGTACGACGTAGAGTGTATATCATCGGCATTCATAGAGATTATACTCAGAATTTGAATTTTCACTTTGGGGCAACACCAAAAAATAATTTCATGTCAATAGTTGATGAAGTTATACAGCCCAAGTTGGAACTGAGTCAAAATCAAGAGGATAATCTTCGTTCTTTTATGAAGAATCCACCCTCATACAAGAACGGAATGAGAAGAGTTGGAAAGGCGTACTTATGTAAAGGCGGAAATGTTGGGCAGGGTTATCATGCCTACGGTCTTGTTCCAACCCTTACGAAAGTTTGGGCAAGGTTTCTTCCAATTTATTTCCCTTCATCAGAAGAAAACGTTCCAGATGTCAATTTGAAAACATTTAATCCCGGACCTAATTATGGTCATGGCTATTTTCGCAAAGTATCTGTACGAGAGGCCTTGTTATTACAAGGATTTCCAAAGGATTTCATTCCAAATGAGAATGATGGTTTGGCTTACGAACAGGCCGGGAATGCCGTGAATGCCAGGGTAGTTGAAAAATTATCCGAATTTATTTTCGGACACATCAATCAATAGGGATTTATAGCTTTGGTTGACGTTATCTGAGAATTCCTGAAAATAGTATATTATTCCTTTGGTTTGAGATACATTTTTCCTGGAACCATCAAATGATGGTTCAATTTTGGTTATCCAATACTTCTTATCTTTTATCCGGATGCTTAATAGCATTGATTTTTTACTGTTTCTTGAAATAAATTCTTGAGTACAAATCTCAGGGTTGAGCTTTTTTATTTTGTTAAGTACGGATTTAACGTGGATAAATGAGTCTCCCATTACTAAATAAAAGTCATCCAAAACAGACTCACTATTTCCCACAAGTGTTCTAGTCAAGAATTCTAGCAATAAATCAATGTCTTTAGTTAGCTCATGGCAGAACGTGTACAATTGGGCATAGGCATTTTCCATCATTTGGTCTACTAGTCTTTGGAAATCTTTGTCATAAAGCGATTTATAAACAGCCCATTTTTTATTTCCTGAATTGAGTTTGTTAAACTGTTCAAATGTTAAATTACTATTTGTATGTATGATTTTTGCTGCAGGTATTTCAATGAATTTTTTTAGCCCGCCTTCAAGTTTTACTTGACCCAATTGAAGATGAGAACTAAATTGTCCAAGTTTCGCTTCTTTAGTGATGTCCTTAAACGAAATATAATATGGTTTGTCTTTGGTGATTATAAGGATATCTGCTTTAGCTTTTTCACTACAAACGGCACCGGCATGCAATGAATGCTTAAGTTCTATCAACTTTTTTAAATCACTTTTTAAGTGGTCAAGATGATAGATGATAATAGGTTTGATGTTTGGAAGTAAACTATACCTTGTTAATTCTAGGTCACTTATCAGGCGCGTTATATTGCCATAAATTATGGTTATATTACTTTCATTGTAAGTTCCGCCAATTGGATTCCTACGTATAAAGGAGTGAAATGATTCAGAGGAACTTAGGAATGAACTAATGAAATTTAACTCTTCGCTTCTTGAGCCGTTTTTTCTCTGCATGAAGTTAAGCTAGAGAATATCATCGACGTATGCAAGTATTCATTTTGTGTGACGAAATAGAACCAATGATGTTTATACACTATTGGCTACACTATGAAATACAGAGAGATTGGGATAACTGTTAAATGTTCACTTTTATCCAATAGTGAACATTCTCACATAAGTCACTTGAAATCAGGATGTTGTGTTTATGGTTTTGTTGCCCCGAATTAATAATGTT
>JABMNK010000121.1 GCA_013204595.1 Flammeovirgaceae bacterium | reverse complement strand
GTCTTAATGGGTATCCAGCCATTTCACTTAAGTCTGAGTTTGACCATATTTCGAGAATTGCTAGTTTCATACCTAGTGGCGTTAATACGGTTAATAACAGTTAATATTTCGAAATTTTAAAATATTTTTATAAAGATGCTCTCATGAAATTTTGTATTAAATCATTGTACAAACTTGCTTTTAAGTTTTTTATCCTAATTCCAATGAGCTTACTTTCCCAAGATTATGACCAGTACAATGTAACTTTTGGAAGGGATACTAATTTCACTAGATTAGTATATAATAAAACAGCATATAATGAGGATATAGATACAATAATTAAATATGGGGAAATCTTAACATCCAATATTTCAAAGGTAAACCACGTGGATATGTATTTTATAACGAATATGGTGCTTGGTTGGATAAACAAAACGCAAAATAAGCTGAATTCAAAAAACAGTTACGCGTACATACTCTATCGAAATTTAGAAGAGAGAAATGGAAATTTTGGCTTTAATGCCGGTAATGATATTTTTCGTGATTTCATAGTTTCGCACAATTATACTCTTAAGACACTTAAGTCATTTAAACCCTCGGATTACTCTCTAAAAAGTTATTGTGCTTTAATTGAATTATATAATAGGCAGAATATTCCTGGTCATCGTTTCGTTACAATGTATATAGCTGACTCATTAATTCAATTTGATTCTACACCATACTCAAGCCAAGCACTTCAGAATTATTATAAGATCAGGACTTACCATTGTCAAATTGGCCAGTGGTATTGTCAAAACAAATCTGACACTGTTCATTGGTATGTTCCGATAGATATAAAATATACACCAATAGAGGTAGATGTTTCTATTGATGTCATGACGCAACTGTTCAGCTATAACGGTGATTGGGTTGAACTACCATTACTCCTCGAGCTTCCATTTTATTTTGATAATATTTCGGTTTCATCCAATATGCTTGGATTAAACACTAAGCAAAAAACCAATCTGCTTATTGATATGCTCAAACAAATTGATATATGTCAAAACGAGCACAAAAAGGTTTTGTTGCATGCAAGGGAGAGTGTAGTTAATCACCGCAATATTAGAAGACAAGCACGGAAAAAGGGAAAATTTGGGAATGACTTGTATGATGTAATTACTAGTGACAACTATGTGGATTATTTTGATAAAGCTTTAGATATATATTATTCTAATTATAAAATACAATTTCTTAATCAGGCTTTTGTGAGATTCACGGCTCAAGGTCTCTTCGATCTGGCGTTATTTCCTGGAGACTCTTTAGCCAGACTTGACTCTGTTCATGATTCATATTTGAGTCTATTTAAGGAAAATAGTGTCAATCCTATTTCTTTATCTGGTTTTGTTGACAGAATCATTGATACAACCACCTACAGTGAAGTGTTTAATCACAATGTTAGACTGTCAGCAAAAAAATTGAATTCTAGTTTTATAAACACTGTCAGTAATTCTGTTAAGAAATTTATTGAACAACAAATTATAATAAATATCTACGCCGGCAGACAATTTGAGGCCAAGTACTTAGATAATGTAGATAAAGTTATTTCGAGTTTGATTAAAGGTTTAACCCTTAATAAGGGGTCTTATGAAAAGTTGAGTATATCAAGAAATAGTGATTTGGCGATAGCAATAGAAGCGGTGCTATTAAATATGAAAGAATTAGAAAGATTATCTCTGGGTCGGGACATTAACTTAACTTCTAGTGAATTAGAATCTAAGGAGAATTTCATGTACTTAATTCAAGGTGATAATAATACCACGACGTATCTTCTGTATTTAGAAGATTCAGTTTATGTCGACATGGTAGTATTTCCAACAGAAATAATGAATTATGAAGTGGGATCAATTGAAGGAATGATTACTTATTTGAATTCAAGTCTCAAGGAAGGAATCATTTTGCCGTATGCTCTCTTTGCGAATAGTTTATTTTATAGTTTACCAAATTCAAGTAGTTCACCAATTTTAGTTTTTCCAACCGGTGATTTTAATCGTATAAATTGGACAATAATAACCGATTATTTTATCGGCGCTGGTAGAAATGTGGCATTTCATCATGCAGTCAGTCACAGTCCGAAGGATTTTTCAAGAAGGATTGACATGACAACACTTACAGTGATATCTAACTTGGACTATAACATTGGAACTTCAAAATTGTCGACTCAAAGATTCGGTCAATTTCGTGGCACATCAGTTGAGAACTACTGGTCAACTTTAAATGGTACCCGTGATGAGAGTAATGTCATAAAGATGCATTTTAAGGTGGCTAATGTGGTCGAAGGTCAAGTGACAAAAAGTGAGTTGTCAAAGTACTTAGAAGGTTCCAACATTCTTCATATTGCTACCCATGCATCATATGATCCGACGTTACCAGCAGATTTAAGTGCTTTCATTGTTTTAGATAGTGCTAACTACTATACATTAAACCATCCAGATCTTGTTTCATCGGCTCTTTTCACAACAGGTGACGTACGGATGTTGAAAAAGGTGAACTGTGATCTAATTGTTCTAAGCGCTTGTAACTCCGGTAATGGACGGGCATTAACTCGAACTGTGTCCGTTAGTCTGCCGTCGGTATTGGCAGCAAAGGGAGCCAATTTCGTATTAGCCAGTCATTGGGAGATTTCAGATTCAGGCATTATTCAGTTCTTTGATTATTTTTATGAAGAACTTAAAAGATCCGGCCAAGTAGCTCCAGCTTTTTTCAACACACGTTACAGATTGAAGTCAGATGGCGTAGCTCCATCGATTGTATATTCGTTTGACCTTATTGTTAATTAACACCATGCGCACTTCGTTTACAGCACTCTTGACACTTTTGGCCTTTAAATCAATTGCACAAGGGTTAATTTTTGACAATACCTCTTTTGACAAAAGAGAAGAATTAGAGTTAACTCGTGCAACCTTACCCACCCGCTATTCTTTAAAGGAGTACACTCCAGCCTTAATTTATCCACAATCAATTTCGGATTGTGTTGCTCATGCCTTCGGTATGGCACGGACTGTAACCATAGCTAAGAATTTAAAAATAACCGATCGGACTAAAATAAGTCTATTACTTACGTCACCGTGGCACATGTATTATAGGCTTTCGTCATCTGCCGATCAAAATTGCAGTCTAGGATTAAATATTGAGAAAGCAGCGGAGTCTGCTCTCAATGATGGTTTTGTAATGCTATCAAATGTTGAGTACCCAAATTACTATCCATTTTCTTCAAGCATCCTTTGCAAAAGTGTTTCTAGGGGCTTTTATCCGCCTTCCATTTACGATGATAATGATAATGCTAGAAAATTGGCATTTGATAAAGTATATGCAATACGTACCATTGACCAGTTGAAACAGGCATTAGCTCAAGGCATGCCGGTAGTTGTTGGATTAATGATTCCAAAGAGTTTTGAATCTTGCAAGTCGAGCACTTTTACCTTGTCCTCATATGATAAACAAAATTTGATTTACGGACATGCCATGTTGGTAATCGGCTACAATGACCTATTAAATGGTGGAAGTTTGGAAATTTTAAATTCTTGGGGTGATCAGTGGGGAGCGTCAGGTTTCACAAACATCAGATATGTTGATTTTTTGGCCACGGTTGGTGCCGCATATGCTTGTTATGACGCTCCTACATACAACCAAGAAAATAGTATAGAATCATTCTCCACGGACGTGTCAAAAGAGGAGATTGCTCAAAAGGCAAATAGGATTTTTCAGCAATTGGACGAGCGCAACAACGATTTTAACAATTCCAATATCATCCGGCTTTTCGACTCTAATATTAAATAATTTTCCGTCCTCCGCCGATTGACGCCCGCTCTTCTTTATGGATTTTCAAGTGGCAGCTTCGACAAACAGCGATCAGTGCATCGTTTACCGTTTTTTTCTCTGTGTCTGTGATTGATACAGGCTTTCGAGCAAAGACTTCTTTGAGCGTGTAGTACGTAGCATCATAATCATTGTTGTGGAATTCGGGCTTCCTATCTGTTGAATTGCACATTGTGCACGGAGTGAGAACC
>JABMNK010000120.1 GCA_013204595.1 Flammeovirgaceae bacterium | reverse complement strand
TCAATCATTTTCATTTCTAATGATTGAGGCTCAATGCTAGGATTATAAGGATAGCTCTTCAATGGCACATCTTCAACGATGAAGTTTTGAACTTCGTCGTTGTCTTGTCCAAGGTCAAACTTTATTGGTTCAAACAATCGCTGGACTTTTGGCAAAATCAACTCTTTATCTTTTTCTACAATGAATTCTGTAGATTCAATTTGATTATCTTCTTGTGCGGTGGCAATCATACCAACCGTTAGCGCCATAAAACAAAGAATTGACTTAACCATCAATCGTATCTTTTTCAGTAATAAACAAGTCCTGTTCTAATTGCTCGACCTTTGCACTTAATTCTAGAGCCTTTATTCTAAGTTCTTCGTTTTTTGTGTTTTCTAAAATAGATTTCAAAGTGGCCTTTGACTGCAATAATTCACCTGAAGCCATATAGTTTTCTACTAACAAAATATAAGCACGGTCCGTCCATTCTTGATAAATGCCAAATTTACCAATCAGCGATATACAGAAATCAATAGATTCATTAAATTTTTCTTCATTATAATAAATTTCTGCCAACAAATAACTTGCCTCAGCCCCAGCCTCATCATTGGCCTGATTAGCTATTTCTATCACCAGTGATTTTGCCTCTTCTAAATTACCTGTTCCGATTAATGCCCTTAAAATATAAATTTTCGCAGCATTTCTTATGGCAGACAACTGATCTTCTTTTTGTATGATTTGTTCCGCATAAATTTTGACATTGTCAAAATCTCGCATCGCGTAATAGGTACTCATTAAACCCTCTAGGGCCTTTAAGGCTTCACGGTCATTTTTAGCGGTTTGCTTTAACTTTTTATAGGCCGCAATAGCCAACTCATATTCTTGCAACTCAATATGTGCAATAGCGGATTTCTCAATGGCTCTATTTAAATAAACTACATTAATACTTTCTATAATATTCAGAAAAGAGGCAATCGTATTGCGCCAATAACCTAGTTGAAAGTAAGCATCTCCTTCATAATAATTTAACTCTGACGAGTGAATACTTTTTGGGTAAATCGTTTTGAACTCATTAATCCTAGTTAAAAGCATTTGATACTTCTCATTAAAATAAAGGGACTTTAACTGCTCAAAAGAAATTGCCTCCAAACCTTTATTGTCAGGATTTAATTCACGCATTTTAGCCATATATTGATCAAATTCATTGACTTCATAGCCAAAACCTCTCAAGCTTTGTAGACCAATGATCGCTTCCTGGGCAATGGGTAAATTTATGTATTGATCTAATATGAAAGCATAATCTGCAGCCGCTTTTTGATAATTATTGGTATTTGTTAAGGCTACGGCCCTCCCTTCGTATGCTTCTGGTAAAAAATCGCTATTACCGTATCGGTTGATGAAATCATCAAAAACAGCAATTGCACTTTCAAACTGTTCCAAATCGATCAGAATTCCCCCTAATTGAAAAAGCGCATTGTCTGAATAAAATGAATCCGGGTATTTTTCTAAGAAATTCTCAAATAATCGCCTTGACGACATTAAGTCATTTTTTAAATAATAAATAATAGCGATTTGATAGTTGGCATACTCCTTTCCGTTCTTCTGATCATTTTTGGTATAAAAGGTAATCGCCCTATCATATTGCTTTTGTATGTATAGGCAATCAGCAATCCGTAGATAAGCGTCATTTTTATAGGGATGATCAGGAGAAGACCTATCAATGAACTTTTTAAAATAATCATAAGCAAGCGAATATTGCTTGGTATTAAAATAGCCATATCCTAGCCCATAATTTCCTTTTTGTAAAGTTTCGGATGAGACAGACTTCGAGGTGATCACCTTCTTGAAAAAGTCGATGCTTTGCTCATATTGCTCTTGCGCGGACAAGCTTTCGGCCATTAATAAGCTAGCCTGAGTCTGAAGCTTAGCGTCCAAATTATAGGATAGGCATTTGTTCATCCAATACGAAACCTCTTTATACTCGCCATCATTAAAAAGAAGTGCGCCATATTTAAAAGTTACTTTTTGATACGTCCTCTTGGATGCAATGGTGTTCAAGCCATTTTTCTCTAAATGTTTAATGGCTGCAAGGTAATTAGATGTGTATAAATAGGCTTCGGCTAGTAATTGGGCAGCTTCTTCGCGTCTAATACTCTTAGGGTAATTCATTAAATATCGGTCAAATAACTCGATGGCAGATTCGAAATTGCGTAATTGAAACCAAGATTTTGCAATTAAATATAACGCTTGTTCTTTTAGAATCGGATCGAAATCGAGGGTTAATACGGATTCAAAGGCACTAATTGCGAATGTGAAATTCTTTATTTCTAGATATAATTTACCTAAACGAAAAGCTGCCGATTGTCCCACCTCAGCGCTCGAAAGCGCAGCTAATTTATACTGAGCAATTGCCTGCGCCTCTTTTTGAACCTGCTCTAGTGCATAGCCATAATTAAAATATAGCTCAGCATCTCCCTTGGAATTATTAAGTAACAGCACTTTCCCGTAGTAATCTACTGATTTCTTATAGTCCTTTAATGCAAGAAAAGACTCTGCAGCAAGCCTATTTAGAATTATATTCGTCCCGTTCTCATTCTGTTCGCTGCGCTCCAAGCTGCCCTCAACATATTTAGCTACCTCTAAGTATTTCTTTTGATCTAAATAAATTTTGGCTATGTACGGCACTGTAAGAGCAGAAAGGTTCTTATCCTTTTCTGCATTCTGCATTTGACTCAACGATTCTTCAATAGTTCCTTTCTTAAAATGAATGATTCCAGCATAATAATGTGCCTTAAATTTTTCAGATTGATTGTAATACGTTACTTCATTGAAAATCGGTAAGGCTTCATCATATAATTCAGCCATAAACAAACAATAAGCCAATTTGTACCTAATGGTCGCATAAGTTGAACCAAGTAGCCTATTTGGCAAAATCTGATGATAATAAATTGCCGATTGCTTAAACCTTTCGAGAGCCAAATAATAATCGCCTAAAACATGAAGGGCATTATAAAAATCTGGCTCTTGAGGGTGCTTGGAAAGAAATTGGAGTAATAGACCTGGATTGTCATGTAGTTTCAATTCAATCTGAGCAAGATAGTATTCGCACTGCAATAGCACAGGGGCGACACTACCTGTGTTTAAATATTCCTCAAACCCTCCCTTTGCCTCCTGATAACTTGCGCGCTCGAAGCTCGATACAGCTTGTTTAAAAACATCAATTTCACTAACATCTTGGACAGCCGATTGCGCGTGCACTTGGCTCGCAAGTGCCATAAAAATGAAGCCAATAAATCCTCGTAACAATTTATTCATACCTGTCAAAATTCCCCTCATTCAACGGGGCAAATGTACCCATGATAATACTTTAATGCATCAATTTGAAAATCAATTCTTTTAAAAGACCTTCTTCTTTTTCTTTTGAACTCAGAAAGCCCCTTATGCCTTTATATTTTAGATCTGTATCATAGATGAGCTCAATATTTCTTAAAACGAAATTTAAATTATATATTTTACAAGCCTCAATGTACTCACCCACAAAAAAGGGATTTACCCCCAATAATGAAGCCAATTGATTTTTTTCCCTAAATCCTGATTGATGTATGAGCAAAAGCTTATTGAAATAGCCGAATAACTGACTTACAATCAATACAAAAGGATTCTTTGAAGGATTAGAAGCAAGATAATTAACTATTTTTAATGCTTTTAAAAAATTACCAGTTGAAATTGATTTCTGCAACTCAAAAACGTTGAAATCTCTATTAATCCCAACAAAATTATGAACATGATGCTCGTCTATCTCTTGACCTTCTTGCACATTTAATAAAAGCTTTTCAATCTCATTTGATAGACGCTGGAGGTTGTTTCCGATATTTTCAATAAGCAATATGACCGCTCGATGAGACATTTTTACCTTTCTGGCTCGAATGTATTCTTGTAACCAAGCACCTATTTGATTATCGTAAATCTTTTTTGACTCCATCATAACGGCCTTCTTTGTCAGCTCTTTTACCAGTTTCGTTCTTTTGTCAAGTGGTTTGTGCTTATACGCGAAAGCTAAAATCGTTGAAGGGACAGGTTGGTCCAGATAATGCATGAATGCTTTGATGCTCATTTCTACTTTCCAGTCTTTTATTTCTTGAGCTTCTTTGATGATTACCAACTGACGATCGCCCATCATTGGAAACTTCCTAGCGGTAGAAATGATTTGTGATAGCGTTATTTCTTTGCCATACAAAATATATTGGTTGAAACTCTTTTGGGCATCATCCAAAACCCCATTTTCTAAATGATCTATTATATTATCGATAAAAAAAGATTCGTCACCGTACAAAAAATAAATCGGCGCAAACTTATTTAAATTAAAATCTCTAATTATTTCGGGATATTCTGCCATCCACCAAAATTATTGATAACATTGATAATATCCACAAATGTGGAAGGGGATTTAATAATATTCCTTAGGCTGAGTCGATAATATATTTTGAGCCATGAGGAGTTTTAAATGAGACCCGCTATTTTTACCGTTCTAAACGGATAAGATGAAAGATTTTGTAGCGGAATTGACCTGGAGAGGTATGATTCATGATAAAATGCCCCATGTGGAGGACCAGCTCAATAAGGAAATTACGAACGCATATATTGGATTTGATCCGACTGCAGATTCGCTACATATCGGTAATCTAGTTCAAATCATGACCTTAGTTCATTTGCAGAAATGTGGGCATAAACCGTTTGCGTTAGTGGGAGGTGCCACAGGGATGGTTGGTGACCCCTCTGGGAAATCTACAGAAAGAAATTTGTTAGATGAAACTACCCTTAATCATAATTTAAAATGTGTCTCTGCACAGTTAGAGAAATTCTTAGATTTCTCTGGTACGAATGGGGCGGAAGTGGTAAATAATTATGATTGGTTCAAGGATATTAACTTTTTGGAATTTATTAGAGATGTGGGGAAGCATATTTCCATTAATTATATGCTGGCAAAAGATTCGGTCAAAAATAGACTTGAAACAGGTATGTCTTTTACTGAATTTTGTTACCAACTTGTACAGGGCTATGATTTTTATTGGCTTTGGAAAAACAAGAACATCAAAATTCAATTGGGTGGATCTGATCAATGGGGCAATATAGTTACCGGCACTGAACTCATCAGAAGGAAAGGTCAGGGAGAAGCTTTCGCAATAACTACCCCTTTAATTACCAAAGCTGATGGTACCAAATTTGGTAAAACTGAAGGTGGAAACATTTGGTTAGACCCTCAAAAAACCTCTCCTTATAAGTTTTATCAATATTGGATCAATTCCTCCGATGAGGATATTGAAAATTACATCAAAATATTCAGTTTAAAATCGCGTGAAGAAATCTCACAATTAATTGAAGAACATCGGGAAAATAAACACCTCAGACTTCTTCAAAATACCTTAGCCGCTGAGATAACAGAGAGGGTGCATTCTAAGGCTGACCTAGCCATCGCTGTGAAAGCTTCTGCTATCCTTTTCGGTAAATCTACGACCGAAGATTTATCAGCACTTGATGAGCATACGCTACTGCAAGTAATGGAAGGCATTCCCTTAATAAATATTAGCCTAGCTGCTTATAAGAAAATTCAATCCGTAACAGATCTATTGAGTGAGTCTACTAATGGGAGCGTTTTTGGATCAAAAGGTGAAGCCAGAAGAATGATTCAAGGAGGTGGTGTCAGTATAAATAAACAAAAGATTGAAGGACCTGACGATGAAATTACCTTCGAATTACTTCAAAACAAATACCTTTTGGCTCAAAAAGGGAAAAAAAATTATTATCTTATCGTGATTCAAAATAACTAGCATAAAATTTTTGATTAAATAAATCACAAACTAGCAAAATCATGAAAAATACTCTAAGTCAACTATTGACCCTAATTATTCTCTCCTCTTCATTATCATCATGTGCACAATTGCCAAGTTCGGAATGGCAAATAAAAACTGCATTATTGGCCTGTCCAGATGAATTCAGAGCAAACGCCACTGTGCTGGGTTATGACAATAGCGGGGCTGTCGTGGAACTTCGAAAAGGAACAAATAGCATGATCGCTCTTGCAGATAATCCTGAGACTGACAGTTTTAGTTCATCATCATATCATATTGATTTAGAGCCTTTTATGTCCAGAGGTAGGGCGCTGAAACTAGAAGGAAAAGACTTTAAAGAAATTTTCGATATTAGAGAAGCAGAGGCGAAATCTGGTTCATTAGAGATGCCGGAGCGTTCTACATTGTATGTCATAACTGGGGATGTGAATCCCGAAACCAAAGAAATTGAAAATACTTATTTGCGGTATGTTATTTATATCCCATTTGCAACCGCAGCTTCATCTGGGTTACCTTCAAAACCGATCTCACCAGATGCCCCATGGATTATGGACCCAGGAACCCATCGAGCACATATTATGATTACCCCTGAAAGAAAGTGACCTGTCGTTTTTACTTGAATTTCGGAATCGTAAAATAGTTGAATAGTTATTTTTTCTGAGCATTAATATGGGAATCTTTCTGCGGAGTCAAATAGTTATTAGTTTAGATCATATAAGACAGCTTTAAAATTTCATTAAGTCAATATTTTTCTAATTGACTTAATTATTTTTTGATCAAATCAATTTGATATTGAGTTAACCTTACTAGCGTCCATTTATAACTTGGCTTTGCCAATCATATAAACATTTGCTCATATCGCTCGGCAATCTCGTAATTTCATAATTATAAATAGACTACTATGAAAAAAGTTGTAATCATAATATTTTCCTTACTCCCTTGCTTGCTGGTTGCTCAGAAGTTAGACATGAAGCTATTTAAGGAGCTAACTCCAAGAAGCATTGGACCAGGGGGCATGTCTGGCAGAGTTACGGCCATTGATGTGGTAAATAACCAACCTGAAATTATATACGTAGGAACTGCTTCAGGAGGTATTTGGAAATCGACTTCAGCAGGCATTAATTGGGTACCCGTTTTCGATAAAGAAAGCACCCTGTCAATAGGTGCTATTGCCATTCAACAATCTAATCCCTCCGTAATTTGGGTAGGCACGGGTGAAGGAAACCCTCGCAATTCACTAAATGGTGGCAATGGCGTATTTCGTAGTCTTGATGCTGGAAAAACCTGGAGCAAAATGGGCCTTTCAGAAACCAGAAATATTCACAGAATCATTATTGATCCAACCAATCCCAATGTGGTTTATGTAAGCGCAATCGGCTCTCCTTGGGGGTTTCATCCAGAGCGAGGGGTATTTAAGACCTCTGATGCGGGGAAGACTTGGCGAAAAATCTTATATACCAATGAATCTTCTGGTGCGGCCGATCTTATCATGGATCCTAGCAATCCCAATAAGTTGGTTGCCGCGATGTGGGAGCATCATAGAGATCCTTGGTTTTTTAAGTCTGGAGGAGCTGGGTCAGGATTGTATGTGACTTTTGATGGTGGAGAATCGTGGGCCAAAAGAGATGATAAAGATGGGTTGCCAAAAGGCGAGATAGGTAGAATTGGATTAGCTATCGCCCCAAGTAACTCTAATATTATATTTGCTTTGGTAGAATCGAAAAAAAATGCCTTATACAAGTCGATAGATGGTGGATTTAAATGGGAAAAAATAAATGACAAAGGAGATATTGGTGACCGTCCTTTCTATTACAGCGACATTCGAGTAGATCCTAAAAATGAAAATAGAGTTTACAGTGTCTTTACCAGTGTAAATGTAAGCGAGGATGGCGGTCTGAATTTCAATCAATTAATGCCTTCATATGGTGTCTCAAATGGGGTACATCCGGATCATCATGCTTGGTGGATTCATCCAGAAGATCCCGATTTCATGATGGACGGTAACGACGGAGGTCTCAATATTAGTCGTGATAGAGGCAACAGTTGGTATTTTGTGCAAAACATTCCAGTCGCACAATTTTATCATATTGCAGTAGATAATGAATTCCCCTATAACGTTTACGGCGGGATGCAAGATAATGGCTCCTGGGCTGGTCCCGCCTACAACTGGCGTGTTCAAGGCATACGCAATAGTTATTGGCAAGAAATATCTTTTGGTGATGGATTTGATGTATTACCTGATCCCGATAATAGTCGTTTTGGGATCTCAGCCTCACAACAAGGTAGTGCGGTCATTTACGATCGTCTTACAGGATCAAACGAAAGTATTCGCCCCACTTATCCTGATATGGATATTGAATTAAGATTTAACTGGAACGCAGCTATGAACCGTGATCCCTTTGATCCCAAAATAATTTATTTCGGATCACAATTCGTTCATAAAAGCATCGACGCAGGACAAACTTGGAATCTGATATCAGATGATTTAACCACCAATGACCCCAATCATCAAAAACAAGGCGATAGTGGCGGATTGACGATGGATGCAACTGGCGCTGAAAACTATTGCACTATTCTCGTGATTGAGCCCTCTCCAATTCAAAAAGATTTACTTTGGGTTGGAACAGATGATGGTCAGGTAAACATCAGCAAAGATGGAGGCAAAACTTGGGATAATGTATCAAAAAACGTCGGTTTTCCAGAAGGCGCTTGGATCACTCAAATTAAGGCCTCTTCTTATAATAAAAATGAAGCCTTTTTAGTTGCCAATGACTATAGAAGATTCAATGAAAAACCTATGGTTTTTAGAACACTTGATTACGGACAAACTTGGGAATCAATAGTTGATGAAAATGAAGAAATGGGTTATTCATTGTCTATCGTACAAGACCCCATTGAACCTAACCTTATCTTTCTAGGGGCGTCCGATGGTTTATATGTAAGTATTGATGGTTCCGGGAATTGGACAAAATGGACTGAAGGAATGCCAAATGTGAATGTCATGGACATGGTCATTCATCCAAGGGAATCTGATTTAGTCATTGCTACTTTTGGCAGAGCTGCCTACGTATTAGATGATATCTCTCCATTACGTGCCGTTGCTGCCAAGCCTACACTACTAGATAGAAAGGTTAATTTATTCACACCACCTGATGCCTACTTAGTTACCAAACAGCAACCCACGGGCTCAAGGTTTGGTGCTGATGGTATGTTTCATGGTGAGAATAGAAGTGCCAATGCAAGAATTAGCTATTATGTGCAAATCCCGGCTGAAAAGGGAACTGCCAAAGAGTCACCCTCTACTGATTCAAAAAAGAAATCTAAAAAAGAAGCAAATTCAACTATTGCAAGTATCGAGGTAGATACCATTAAATATGATACCATAACTTTTGATATTTATCATCAAGACGAGTTAATTAGAACCATTGCGATTAAGCAACCAGAAGAAAGTGGTTTTCATAAAATTGAATGGGGTCTCGATGAAAAGGGACCTAATAGGATATCTCGATCTTCTTCATCAAACTCAACAAGGAGACAGCGCGAACGTGGTGGAGTAGACGTATTACCTGGTAATTACTTAATAAAAATGACCTATGGTAATCAGCAAGATTCTACAAATATTAGGGTAAGCTACGACCCTAGAATCGCCCTTTCTGAAAATGATCTAAGATTGAAACAGGAAAGTCTTAAAGCGTTAGAGCGATCAGCTGACCGATTGTCCATTGGCGTTGATAGAATTAAAGAAAGTCTAGCATTGGTTAGTCAATTCGAAAAGGGCTTAAAAGACATGGACAAAGAGCTATACAAGGAAGAAATAAAGATGTGTAAGACGACAAAAGATAGCCTTACGGTCTTAATGGACATAGTATTCGGTAAGGAAGACGACCGCCAGGGAATCACTAAAAACCCATTTAACACCCTCTATGGACATTACAATAATGCTTATCGCTACACGGCCAATGGACTGCATACTCCTGGTCTAACGGAACAAAAGCTAACAGCCAAGTTTGAAGTAGCACTACAACAAGCCCTTGATAGGATAAATAATTTTTATGAATCGGAATGGCCAAAGTTTAGAATAGCCATAGAACCTATTGAAATAAATAAATTTAAAGAATATTCAAAAATAGAATAGGCTTACAAGGCAAACTCTACTTGAAATCTGAATCTCAAAAAGTCATCATCAGGGTATTCAAGATCATGATAAGAAAGGTCAGCTTGGCATTTCAGGTTATGTCCAAGAAAATACTTAGAAAATCCAAAGGCATATTCGGTTTGATCACTCAAGCTGGAAATAATTTCCGCATCAATATTTGTGTAACGAGCGGCAAATTCTACATTGTTGTCAAATACATACCCTGCTTGCAAATTCAACCCTTGTCCAACCCCAAAATCACCGGTATTATTTGCTGACTTTCGGATTGCATAAACTGCTTGAGAGGAAAATCCATTCTTTTTAACTATCGCATCTACAAATAATGAATTTAAATCGTCTGTAATATAGTCTCCGGATACAGGATCAACGAGAAAACTACCTAAATTACCCCTACTTCTAAAGGCATTATTATTGTAATCTGCCGAGATACCAACTGCCATTTTGAGTGATTTCTCTCTCGCCAAATCTGCACCATAATAATCTCCACCAGCCGTGAATTCGCCCATAGGTAAAAACTCTATTCTACCAGTATACTGATAACCATTTTCATCATTGATAATCACATTTCTTCCGTTGCCCATGGCTATTGAAAACGCTTCTTTCACAATAAGATTCCCAAGTTTACCTTTATGATGTATCTGTAAACCCAAGTCACGATCTAAATTGAAACGCCCATTTACAAGACTGCGATCTACAAATTGGAGTTTTTGAGAAGAGAAAACACGTTCTCGGTTACCCGGTAGTTTGGTTTGTCCGAACCACAGCGACCAGCTTGGAGCGAAATTGTATTTTAAGACAGCATCTAGAATGATGTTTGCGGTATTACCGAACTCTACCTTGTTTTCTCCATTAATATCTAGGTTAGATAATGCCAATTCGACTTTATATGAGAACTTCGGAGATAAAGCCCAACCCTCAGCCTTTAATCTAGATCTTCTGATCATCATAGATCGATCCCGAACATCATTCTCTAAATTGAGAGATGAAGAAAATAGACTTTGGAAACGGAACCCAATTTTAGCATAAAAAGAAGAATCATTAGCATGGATTTGAATACCTTTCCCAAAAGACGGATAGGTGATTTCCTGAGCATGACTATTTAACAAGCTGAAAGATAGCATCAATATTAAGACGGGAGCGAAAATATTATTCATAAATTAAGTTGCGCACATTATCGACGATATATTATCAAATCATTAATAAATCATTATTATAATGCTATTCTATTAGTTAGAATTGACTGACTGATTAAAAAATGGAAAGCAATATATGCATATAACAGCATATATAATAAGATTTATCCTTTATGATCAATTATTTTATCTAATTCTATTTCTTCTCTTTACCCTCATATAAAATATATTAATGGTAAATAATGAAGTGATTAATTAGCTTTGAAGCGTTGAAAACAATGGATCAAAATTATGGATAATATATTCTTACTTATGGTAGTTGCGCTGGTTTTTCTTGCCATCGCAGACTTGATTGTGGGTGTAAGTAATGACGCTGTTAATTTCCTTAACTCCGCCCTTGGTTCTAAAGCACTCCCTCTTAAAACAATTATGATCTTAGCAAGCCTAGGTATCGCCTTTGGAGCTATCTTCTCCAGTGGTATGATGGAAGTGGCACGTAAGGGAATTTTTAATCCTGGTGAGTTCATGTTCGATGAAATTATGTTCATCTTCATGGCTGTCATGATTACAGATATCTTTCTCTTAGATTTTTTTAATTCATTGGGAATGCCCACGTCAACCACAGTCTCCATTGTCTTCGAATTATTAGGTGCCTCTGTAGCTATGGCTATGATTAAAATCAGTTCCTATGGAGGGGGTTATATGGATATATTGAATTACATCAATACCTCAAAAGCCGTCCAAATTATTTTCGGGATCCTACTATCTGTTGTTGTGGCATTCTCCGTAGGTGCTATAGTACAGTGGATCTCGAGATTATTATTATCTTATGATTATGAGAAAAAGCCAAAATGGGTCGGGGCTTTATTTGGAAGTATCGCCCTTACTGCAATCACATACTTTATATTATTAAAGGGAATCAACGGTACGTCATACGCTGGGCAAAGTTTTGAATTACTTGGGGATGAAACCATTAAAGATTTTTTAACCAACCAAATATATCTAATTGTAATTATCAGTTTAACCTTATGGTATTTTCTCTCCTTATTTTTTATTAAAAAACTTAAAGTAAATATTTACAAAGTTATCATTGGCGTTGGGACCTTTGCGTTGGCCTTGGCCTTTGCTGGAAATGATTTGGTGAACTTTATAGGTGTCCCTATTGCGGCATGGCAGTCCTATGAGGCTTGGGTAATATCAGGTGTGCCTGCTCATGAATTTAGCATGGGTGTGCTAGATTCAAAAGTGCCTACTCCTACGCTCTTCTTATTTATTGCCGGCATTATTATGGTTTTAACCCTATGGTTTTCAAGTAAGGCCAAATTAGTAGTAAAAACCTCCATTGACTTATCTAATCAAGGTGAGATAAAGGAGCGTTTTCAACCTAATTGGATTTCAAGAGGATTCGTTCGTTTTGCTATGGGTATCTCTAATTTGTTTTCAAATATCCTGCCATCAAACATACAAAATAAGATGGAGGCTCAATTTAAACAACCGGTCATACTATTATCTAAAGATAAAACGT
>JABMNK010000012.1 GCA_013204595.1 Flammeovirgaceae bacterium | reverse complement strand
TTAATAACTGGATTCCGATAGCGGAATTCAGAGGCATATTCTACTTCAACAGGAATTCTACATAAGTCCTCAATAATGTATTCAGCCACAAGTCCGGCATGCCAGGAAGTTCCACAAGCGATGATGATGATTCTTTTGGCGTCTACTAGCTGTTGCGCATATTTATGAATGCCCCCTAGCACCAATTTATGTTCCGCAGCTACTAATCTGCCCCGCATGCAATCGGCTATTGAGCTTGGTTGTTCGAAAATTTCTTTGAGCATAAAATAGTCATAGCCTCCCTTTTCAATAGCCTCAAGCTCAAGATCCAATCGCTGAATATAAGGCGACTGAGGTACATCATCCAGATTCTTTATTTCATAACCCTCTCTAGTGATAACAGCAATTTCTTCGTCATTTAAATAAATCACTTGATCAGTAAACTCTATAATAGGGGTTGCGTCAGAGGCAATGAAAAACTCCCCTTGACCCAATCCTATGACCAATGGGCTTCCTTTACGTGCAGCAATTAATCGATCTGGTTCATCCTCCGACAAGACAACAATGGCATAGGCACCTACAATCTTGGTTAGCGCCACTCGCACGGCATCACCAATCTGTAATTTGCTGTTTTTTTGAATGTCTTCAATCAAGCAAACGACCACTTCGGTGTCTGTATCACTTTTAAAGACATATCCTCGAATTTCCAAATCTGTCTTTATTGCTTGATAGTTTTCAATGATTCCATTATGGATGATTGAAATTTTGCCGTTTTCCGAAACATGAGGATGCGCATTTCGATCACTAGGCTCTCCATGAGTCGCCCAGCGCGTATGGCCAATACCGATGGTCCCATTCAATTTTGTGACACCAATAGCATCCACTAAATCTTGGACTTTACCTTGTTTCTTATTGACGATTAATCCGACTTCAATAGTAGCGATACCCGCACTATCATAGCCTCTATACTCGAGTCGCTGTAATCCTGCAATCAAAACCGATGAGGCTCTTCTTGCGCCAATATAGCCCACAATTCCACACATAAATCAGTTCACTTTAGTGTAATACATTTTGAATTTAATGCTTCCCTGTTTAATTAGAGATTCATTTAATGTTACGCGGTCGTCAGCGATCATAACCAATTTTTCCATATCAAAAACACCAGTTGATATACTTTTGATATACTTATCTTGCATCGCTAACGTGATTTTTGCCGAATAGGTTGACTCTTCAATGGTCGATATGACAGGTACAATATTTGACGGCGATATAAAAGTAGCATCTGTTACAAGAAAATCATTGGCCGCTTGATCAAAAATTTGATAGAGTTGAACAAGCCCCGCTGTCACAAGGGGAATTGAGGCAAATGCGTTTCCCGAAATCCCCCCCTCTTCTCTAAAATTATAAAAATTGATACCCTCGACTGGATCTTCAGTAGTGCCCAGCACTTCCGCTTCTAGTTCCACTCCGTTTATCATAATATCTGGTTGGCTTTCAAAAAAATCACTTACTTCAGAAAAATCAAGAACTGTAAAAATGCCTTGTGCCGGATTGATCACTGTATATTCATTATCGATATTAAAAGTATCCAAATCGGTATAACTTGAAATATCGGAAGTAGATCGATCTCTTTCTAAATGAGTAAAATTAACCCCATTATATACAAATCTTGTAACGTATGTAGAATCTCTTGAGTCCTTAGTATAGAGGACGACATTGCTTTGAATAGCGCTCAAATCAAACGATAATAACGATTCATTGTCTTCTCCGGGAATTAGGGCGTAATAAGGTTTATAGGCCACCAGATTGACGGCACTTAACCCTGCAATTTGGTCGTATAGATACTTTCCAAAAGTATTGGCAGTAAATGAGACTAGAGTGTCTTTTATCCCCACGGTGAGATCAATATTTTGATAGGACCTTAGTGATAAAATCTCCCTATCAGCCAAGTACACTGCCTCGCTGAAGAGCGAATCTCTCATATTAGATATGTCCATCTCAAATTGTGATGAGGACTTATCAGCTAATTGATCATTAACAAACAAATTAAACACCAAAGATTCAAATATCAATGTGTCAGCAACTACTGCTCCAGAATCATAGCGCATTTCAACATACGACTTCGCCGAAATTTTCCCCCAACTATCATCTAAATAATTCCCCACTAAAACAGTGCGTACATCATCGGTCCGCAGACTATCGATCAATATATTAGTTGCGTGTAGATCGAATTCGATGAAGGTAGTATTAGTGACGTCATCAATGTTTACAAAAAGATTATCTTGGCTTTCTTGACAACCGAAAAAAACGCACAAAATAAATACTTTTAATGCCGTTTTATTCTTCTCCAACAAGTTCATTGTATAAGTTAAAATAGGATTCCTCAAAATTTTCGTCTTGTTTGATGCTCTTAATATCATTGTTTTTTGACAATTCTTCGATCAATTGTTTGTAATCTGAAGATGTCCCAACATCGGCATTGGTGGTGGCATCCGCATATTGTATGCCCGTTTTTATAAAACCCTCATAATCTGCCGTATTAAGGGAATCCAGCATACCATCTTCTATGTCTAACATTTTGACTTTAACTAAAAGGTCTTGTCCAAACACATGATCAAATTTAGAATCGTGCACGGTAAAGACAGTTTTTGTATCTTTAAAAATCGGGTCATTTTTGTACGTCGTTTTGACATATAAAGGGATGAGACCGGCAATCCAATCGTTACAATGAATAATGTCTGGCGCCCAACCTAACTTTTTTACCGTCTCTAAAACGCCTTTACAGAAAAATATTGCACGCTCATCATTATCTTCATGAAAATTATCTTCCTTGTCATAAAATACCGTCTTACGTTGAAAGTAATCTTCGTTATCGATAAAGTAAACCTGCAATTTAGCATTTGGTATTGAGGCTACTTTGATGATAAGTGGTTTTTCTTCATCTCCTATGGAAATATTAATCCCCGATAACCTTACTACCTCGTGTAATCTGTTTTTACGCTCATTTATCAAGCCAAATCTAGGTACCAAGATCCTTATTTCCATCCCTTTTTCCAGCATCGCTTGTGGCAAACTCCTCACAAAATCAGCGACATCAGAAGTTTTGAGAAAAGGGTGAATTTCACTAGCCACATACAAGATCTTAAAATTTGACATATAAAAATTATTTAGTGGGGTTTCCCTAAAAAGAGGGTAAAATTACGATATTTTTGCGTCATTGTCAATTATTTAGCAAAACTAAATGCGAACTACATTTAATCAGTAATGCTGATCATAAGCGATTCTTTTGATTTAAAAAAAGAACTT
>JABMNK010000119.1 GCA_013204595.1 Flammeovirgaceae bacterium | reverse complement strand
TGCCAGACTTATGCCAATAAGAATTAAGTGAGAAATTACAAGCGTCAACCTTAGAATTTTAGAATTAAAAAAACAAATATATTCCAATGAAGTAGATAGTTTCAATTATTTTTTTGTATAAAGCGGTTGAGGTGGTTGGCAGAAGTGATAGGGGGCTCTATCAATTAAATGGTAGTGCTTTTTGCATTCAAATTTTTATAGTAATTATTTTTTTTTGCACGGTATAGGCGCCTATACGTTTGCCGATTCGAAAGGTCAATTTTTGTAATTTTGACGAAGATTATACAATTTGCCACTATGATTTTTATCAAGCATGCGACGTTCATGGTACTCTGCTTATCGCTATTTTTGGCCCAAGCACAGCCCGAATTACCTTATAGGCAAATTCCAAATTATCCGATGGAGTACACGCTTGGTAGTGTAGCGGCGCGCCTCATTGATGGCTTAGGGTATCGCTATTACTGGGCGACTGAAGGGTTAAGACCTATAGATTTGGCTTTCAAGCCGCAATTGGAGGCACGCTCATCGCGCGAAACCCTAGAACATATTTATACGCTCTCGCTGATGATCCTCAATGCGGCCAAAAACCAAGTTAATGAAAAGCGCGATGCTTCCCAGCTCGACGGGGAAGCGCTACGTGCGGCAACCCTCAACCAGCTCCATCAAGCTAGCCAATTGATGCTAGCTGTTGAGGATTTGGGCCAGCACAATATTCGTTATGATGGATCCGATGGAGGACGATCTTTTCCCTTTTGGAACGTGCTTAATGGACCCCTTGAAGACGCCGTCTACCACACGGGTCAGATCGTTTCGTTTCGCCGTACTTCTGGTAATCCTATGAATCCAAAGGTCAATGTCTTGATGGGAAAAACAGAATAGCAGAATATTTATGACCAAAATCATAACCTGACGAGAATCCTGCTAAATTTGCAGCATGATGCTAGATCGCCCACTCTCAGATTGGTTACCTATTACAAAAAAAGAAGTTGAAGATCGCGGATGGACCGAGCTCGACGTGATCATCATTTCGGGAGATGCCTATGTGGATCATCCTGCTTTTGGTACTGCCGTGATCGCTCGCATCATTGAAAGTGAGGGTTTGAGGGTAGGCATCATTCCACAACCCAATTGGCGGGATGATCTGCGAGATTTTAAAAAATTCGGGAAACCGACGATGTTTTTTGGTGTGACTTCTGGCTGCATGGATACCATGGTCAATCACTATACGGCCAACAAACGCCGGCGTTCCAACGACGCCTATACCCCTGGAGGAGAAGCAGATTATCGGCCAGACTATGCCACGGTAGTTTACTCAAACATCCTCAAAGACCTCTATCCCGATGTGCCCATTGTCATCGGTGGTGTGGAGGCCAGTTTGCGCCGGGTCACCCATTACGACTATTGGTCAGATCAATTGAAGCCCACTATTTTGGCAGACAGCAAAGCGGATCTTTTGGTCTATGGTATGGGCGAGCAGCCACTGCGCGAAATGATCGGACTACTCAAAAAGGGAGTGCCTTTTGAATCCCTTAAAACCATCGCACAAACGAGCTATTTATTGCCAATAGCGCAAGAAATCCCGAAAAACAAGAACTGGAATAAGACCATTACCCTCAGCTCACATGAGGTATGCCTTCAAGATAAGAAGGCCTATGCCGCCAACTTTAAATATGTGGAGCAAGAGTCCAATAAATTACGTGCAGACCGTATTGTTCAGGCCGTTGGCGAATGGCAGGCCGTGATCAATCCGCCGTTTTATACCATGACCGAAAAGGAAATAGATCAATCTTTTGATTTGCCTTATACCCGGTTGCCGCACCCCAAATACAAAAAGAGAGGACCTATACCCGCCTATGAGATGATCAAGTTTTCGATCAACATGCACCGAGGTTGTTTTGGAGGTTGTAGTTTTTGTACCATCAGCGCGCATCAAGGCAAGTTTATTGCCAGTCGCTCCAAGGAGTCAATAATGAAAGAGGTAGATAAAGTCACAGAAATGCCAGATTTCAAGGGCTACATCTCTGACTTGGGAGGCCCCTCAGCCAATATGTATGGCCTTAAAGGTAAGGTGCAATCTATCTGCGATAGATGCGTTAGCCCTTCTTGTATTCATCCCGTAATTTGTCATAACTTAGATACCGATCACAGTGCCATGACCCAAATTTATAAGGAGGTTGATGCACATCCCAAGGTCAAAAAAGCGTTTGTGGGTAGTGGGATACGCTATGACCTGTTGGTCAAAAGCTACAATAAACTCGCCAACGAAAGCATCGATGAATACATGGAACAGGTGGTCACGCGGCATATTTCAGGTAGGCTGAAAGTGGCCCCAGAACATACTTCAGATGATACCCTCAAGATCATGCGCAAGCCTTCTTTTAAGCATTTCCACAATTTCAAGAAGAAGTACGATGAGATCAATAAAAAACATGGTCTCAACCAAGAATTGATCCCTTATTTTATTTCTAGTACACCCAATTGTAAGGAAGAAGATATGGCCAATTTGGCAGCTGAGACCAAGGACATGGGATTCAGACTCGAGCAAGTACAAGATTTTACCCCGACACCTATGACGGTAGCAACGGTGATCTATTATTCGGGATATCACCCCTATACCATGCAGGAGATGTTTACTGCAAAAACACCAGCAGAGAAACAAAACCAGCATATGTTCTTTTTCTGGCACAAAAAGGAATATCGCCAGAAAATAAAAGATAATTTGATCAGCAAAGGCCGAGAAGATTTGGTTGAAAGATTGCTTAATTCCTCAGCGGTGGTGGCTCAAAAAAAGCCACGCCAGACGCATCAAAAAGGGAGCTTTAAGTCCAAACATCGGAGCAAGCCAAAGGCCAAATAGTTTAGGGGCATTAAAAAATGGGGTATTATTAAGCCATTATTATGTGTTTTTTAAAAGATACCTTCAGCAAGGATCGGTAGAAGTACCGTTTGACATATCAATTAAAGATGTTTATCTTGGCCAGCAAACTAAGAAGTAATTGTCTTTTTTGGATCCCCGTTCAATAATACCCTTTGATTTATCGCTAGATTCATGAGTCATCCAATGACTCAAAAAAAATCTATTTATGGGCTTATTTTGCTCATTTTGGCGGGTGAAGCAGCTTTCTTTTTACCTTTTGTAATTCAACGGGTATTCCGCCCTACGTTTTTGGACGTTTTTGGATTAACCAATTACCAGCTGGGCATTTGTTTTTCAGTATATGGCTTGGTTGCTTTGTTTTCTTATTTTTTTGGAGGCACTTTGGCCGATCGCTTTTCACCCAGAATATTGATATCCTCGGCACTTATCCTCACAGCATTTGGTGGCGTTTGGATGACTTTTTATCCAGGATATTTGGGGATGCAATGGCTCTACGGTTATTGGGGATTTACTACTGTATTTATGTTTTGGGGAGCCATTATTAAGCAAACCAGAATCTGGGGAGGTTTGGATAATCAGGGAATTGCTTTTGGATTTTTGGATGGGGGTAGGGGTTTGGTTGCGGCTATTTTAAGTTCACTCGGGGTCTGGATTTATGCAGGATATGTTTCAAAGCAAATGGAAATCAGTCTGGCAGATCGTCAACAGGCATTTGGTGCTGTTATTTTAATCACTTCAGCCATTGTTGTGTTGGTAGGAGTATTGGTATTTCTTTTTTTGGATAAACCGATCCATCCAATCAAAAAGGTTCCGATGAATACCATTTTTGTTTGGGGCCATTTCAAAAAAGTATTGAAAATCCCGTCTATTTGGTGGCTGTCTTTGGTGATTTTATGTGCCTATATGGGCTACAAAGTCAGCGATATCTTTTCACTCTACGCCAAAGAGGTGATGAAATATGATGAAGTCCAGGCGGCAGGAATTGGATCTTTACTTTTGTACCTACGTCCTGTAGTAGGTATTTTGATAGGCTTTATGGTTGACAAAACGCGCGGATCTTTGATGATTTTTTGGGGATTTTTTCTAATGCTAATTGGGTCATTGGTGTTTGCAACAGGCGTCATTGATCCGGGATTGAAACCACTATTTTTCATTGGAATTGGGTTATCAGCTATTGGTACTTATGCCGCCCGTGCAGTTTATTTTGCTATTTTGCAGGAAGGTAGTATTCCCGTGATCTTGACTGGTACAGCGGTTGGTGTGGTTAGCTTCATTGGTTACACACCTGATATATTCTCAGGCCCTCTTATTGGTTTTTTGTTGGACCGATCACCTGGAGAGCAGGGACATAGGGAAGTATTTGGGCTACTTTCCTTGTTTGCGCTAGTGGGTATGTTCGCCACTAGTGCCTTTCGTAAGGTTTCAAATTCTTAGCCATTGAGCTGTTCGCGCGCTGATCTAAGCAAAAGAGAACGTTCTTCTAAACTTAGTGTTAAGGGTAATTGTGCCAAACCCAAAATTCTACGCAAGATTTCCATGCCCTCAAATTTGGCTACGAGCTCAAGGTTGATCCCACTGATAGGATAATGTTCCCAAAAGTCTGTAAAAGCCTGAGCAGGTTGTTGCGCCATTTTTAAATGGGCGCGCATAATGCCCAGATCATACTCTTTGGGTCCGAAAAAACAAAATTCCGGATCGATTACCCTAAAGCCTTTTGCGGATTTTAACCAGCTGCCGGGGTAGTAATCTCCATGTAGCAAATTTGTCCCACTACCTAGATATTTTGCCCCAAGCTTCAAAATATTTTTCTTCAAAAGGGTATCCGATTGGTAATCATTGCCAATGCTTTGTAGACCTGGGATGATGGTATCCAAATCCAATCCATTTTCTTTTAAATAGGGATAAACAAAGAGATGTTCGTAATTAAGCTTTCTTAAAACCAAATTATCAGGAAAGGCACGCAACTGGGTTCCCGAAAAGGGCAGGTTATGTAGTTGATTCAAAAAATGAAGAGAACGGGTCAAATCTGAGGGGGACAATACGCTACCTTGTTGATAGAGTCCAGTGTAATCTTTGGCGACCCCCAAATCTTCTAATTGCATCAGGTGATGCTCGGAATTAAAGGCGATCATTTTGGGTAGCCAAGCACCGCATGAGGTTTCTTGGACGAGTTGATAAAATTGATGTTCAACCGCGATGCGATCGATAGGTGCAGCGATTTGCGGATACTTTTGAACATACTGACGGGATTGTTTAAGAATGAAGCTCCCTTGATCAGTTTGTACGCGCATCACGACATTCATATTCCCTTCCCCAGGCTTTTCAAGATGGCGTATTTGGGTATTCGCCGAAATCCATCCAAGATTTATGAGTAGCTGCTTGAGGCTATGCTTTGTGGTTGCTAGATCTATTTCAATCATTTTCAAAAGGCAATAAATTCAAACTATTTTATTTTTTATCAGAAAGGTATTTGCTCAGATTCTTGGCAAGAATCTGTTTTATATTGTCGCTATTCTTGCCATGGCTTTACAAGCATTTTTCCAGCTGACATCGAGTCTGGATAGGTTTGTATGAATGCAATCGTCTCTGCTAGAGACATTCTTTTTTGTATGTTTATAGGGTGTTCGACACTTAAAAACCGCTGAATTTTTTTAAAAGAACGAAGCAAATTGAACATGGACTGTTGAGTAATCCACTGTGACAACCAAAACCCACTCACCTTTTTGTTTTCGAATATTAATTTACCAGGGTGGACGCTCATAGCAGCCTCCGAAAGTGCACCGTAGCTCATGACTTCTGCTCCTTTGGGCAAAGCCTCTAATAAATCAGTTGCCATAGGACCTCCTACCGCATCAAATGCCAGTTGCACATTTAATTGATGAAACAAATCACGCATTTCCATTTTAAAATGCGCTGAAGAGCTATCGATCACATAAGTGGCACCGTTTTTTTTGAGTTGTTCCACCTGTTCAGGTCTGCGTACAATATTGACACATGCCATGCCATTGGTGGTACATAATTTGTCAAGTAATTGCCCTAGAGCACTTGCCGCCGCAGTATTGGCAATGGCTTTTATTTTTCTTTGCTGTGAGATTTGAATCATGGCCATCACAGACAGGGGATTTACCAATAGCATAGACCCTTGCTCCAAATTGAGGTCTTTGCGCAGTGGAATAGCCGTTGTATAATGGGTCAAACAGTAAGAAGCCCAGGTGCCATTGCCATTGGGAGGTGCAAAGCAGGCGACTTTTTTTCCCAATAATCTGCGCGATAGAAAATCGTTTCCTGTCGCCATAACGATGCCACTGCCTTCAAATCCGGCAATGACGGGTGGTTTTTTCGGAGAAGAATAGAGGCCCCTCACAAAAGCCCAGTCCGAGGGATTGATGGGTGCACTATCAATTTTCACGAGTACTTGTCCCTTGCCTGGAATAGGTACATTGACCGTTTGAATCTCCATAGGATGGTCAAATTGAGTAAGCACCAAGCCTGTCATGGTGATTGGGAAGTTTTCTTTAAATAAATGTTTCATGGTCAAGATATCTCTTAGCTACAAGATTAATGAAAATGAGTTGATTGTCTGCCATTTGAGCTTGGGATCCTCTTTTGAAGAGCTCTTTTGCAAAAGTATTTGGCTTTTATTCAGAACGGAGGTTTCGAATCGATCATTTATCAGCTATTTAATAAAAATTTAGCGCCGTTCATTGAATGGTTGACTTATTCCACAAACTTTTTGAATAACTTCCTTGACTAAATGAATAGCATTATGTGTTTGAAAAACTATTTGTATTTCTGGTGGGTGTTGGGATTGGTTGCTTGCAGTACGACCGAAAACGCTTCGGAATCGTCGCGTTGGGAGGCCCAAGCGAATCGCGTGAATACCATTCGAGATGATTTTGGTGTTCCCCATATTTATGGTAAGTCGGATGCGGATGCTGTTTTTGGACTTTTATACGCACAGTGCGAAGATGATTTTCACCGAGTGGAGCGGAACTATATCTGGGCCATTGGAAGATTGGCAGAAGTGGAGGGGAAGCAGGAGCTGTATAGCGACTTAAGAGCCCACCTTTTCATGACGGAAGCCGAAGCTAAGGAAGCCTATCAAAGCAGCCCTCAATGGCTAAAAGACCTTTGTGATGCGTTTGCGGATGGGATCAACTATTACTTATACGTACATCCCGAAGTCACCCCTGAACTTTTGACGCACTTTGAACCTTGGATGCCTTTTTATTTTAGTGAAGGATCGATTGGAGGTGATATAGAACAAATATCCACCGATAAAATCCGTGCCTTTTATGAAGACGGAAAATCCTTGGTGACCACTGCACCAAAACAAGAGTCCTCAACGCCGATATTTTATGAGGAGCCACAAGGCTCAAATGGGATCGCCCTTTCGGGTCAATTGACCGCCTCAGGCAATGCCATGTTGTTGATCAATCCCCATACTTCTTTTTACTTTCGAGGAGAGGTACATGTGGTTAGCGAGGAGGGATTAAATGCTTACGGGGCAGTGACCTGGGGGCAGTTTTTTGTTTATCAGGGGTTCAACGAAAAAACGGGTTGGATGCATACCAGCACCTACACCGACGTGATGGATGAATTTGTCGAGCAGGTCTCTCAAGATTCGAGTGGTTATCATTATCAATATGGAGAAGAAATAAGACCCGTTTCAACCCAAGAAGTAATACTAAAGTACAAAGATGGAGATCGACTAGTAGCCAAGACATTTCCTATTCATCGAACGCACCATGGACCGATCACTCATATGATAGGGGATCAATGGACGGCTACTGCGATGATGTGGCATCCGGCACAGGCTTTGGCACAGTCATATATACGCACCAAGAACCAAAATCATGAAGAATTTAACCAGATGATGGCCCAGCAAACCAATTCGTCAAACAATACTGTTTATGCCGATGCGGATGGTAATATCGCTTATTATCATGGCAATTTTATTCCGAAAAGAGATGTGCGATTTGATTACAAAAGACCTGTAGCAGGGAGCGATCCAGCGACAGATTGGAAGGGATTGCATGCGATGGCAGAATCCATTACATTGCTTAATCCGCCCAACGGATGGATACAAAATTGTAATTCCACCCCATTTACAGCTGCAGGGGCATACAGTCCCAAGGTTCAGGATTACCCCTATTATATGTCAGTGAATGAGGAAAATTACCGAGGTGTTCATGCAATAAGACTGCTTGAGCATGCTAGTAAAATTGATTTGGATAAGCTCATAGAATTGGCTTATGATCCTTATCTTCCCGCTTTTGAAGTTTTGATTCCAGGCCTTGTCGAGACTTATGATCGTTCTGATCGAGATCCGTTATTGCAAGGACCCATAGAGGTATTACGCAATTGGGATTATGCAGTAGCCAAAGAATCAGTAGCCATGTCTTTGGCGCATTTTTATGGCGTGGCTTGCCAAAACGCAGGGACGCCCACCGAGATGAAGTTTATGCAAATGATTGCGTACTGGGCTGAAAATGCCCCAGATATAGAAAAATTGGCGTTATTGAAAAAGGCAGTAGCAAGGCTAATAGCTGATTTTGGAACATGGAATACTCCATGGGGAGAAATCAATCGATATCAGCGAATAGATGGGGCTATTCAACAAGCTTTTGATGACCAGCAACCTAGTATTCCCATTGGGATGGCGCCAGGAAATTGGGGTACGTTGGCTGCTTATGGGGCTAGATACCACAACAACACCAAAAAAATTTACGGAACACGGGGAAATAGTTTTGTGGCAGTGGTAGAATTTGGAGAAAAATTGAAAGCAAAGTCCATGCTTGCAGGAGGTCAGAGTGGGAATCCTGATTCACCCCATTTCGATGACCAAGGGCTTCGATATGCTGATCGTCAATTTAAAGAGGTGGCTTTCTATCTTGAAGACGTGGAAGCGAGGGCACAGTCATCGTATCACCCGGGGCCAAAATAATGGTTCTTCGTATGATTTCATCTAACAGATACTGATTTGTAGTAAAATGGGATCAATTTTTGGTGTTGATTAAATCGGCCACCGCATCCCAAAGTTCGATTCTTTGAACTAAGGAACGTTTAGCCACAGCTAAGGTTTCATCCCACTTCTGCTGGTCATTTCCACAGAGATTAGTGATCATTTGCAGAGAGAGGGGGCCGTGTTCATCACCGTCCAATTCAATGTGTCGATTCAGATAATAGATCATTTTGCTGTAGCGGAGATTACCATCGTTGGCGGATGCTAGAATCGCATGAAACATATCGGGGATGATATCCTCTCGTCCAAAGGTAAAAGCAGCCGCGATTTGATGGCTTTCGTTGGTCGCAATGATATCGAAGGTAAACCGAACAAAATTTCTCACCCTAGGGTCAATAATGATTTTGTCCAAAGCAGCATTAAGCTCATGGCCAACTTCGATGGCATTGACGAGTTTGTCAATTTGATCCGTGTTGGCTTCTATTTGCTGCATCGCGTCCAAGTACATTTCGAAATGACTTTTTGGCTCATTTAATTCATTAAGGTCACTTTCTTCTCCCAAAACAATTTCATTAATAAAACGGGCCAAAGCGGCATTTTTTCTAGGAACCCAGGGGATCGTAGTATTGGTAAGATGGATTTGTGTGGCTTTGAGCAGCGACATAAAATCCCAAACAGCAAAGACATGTTGTTCCATAAATAGCTTGACGTCATTAACTGTTTTCAGGGACTGGTACATGCGGTGCTTGCGGAGTTGATTTCTCAAATCGCTTAGCTCTATTTCAATTTGTCTTAATGGCTCCATTTGATCGTTTATATGGTTTTTAACCTATTTATAAGGGATAGTGAGTCGTGCGAATTCTTTGACAAAACTATTTATAACCGTAAGAAGTTCATCTATGCGTCGAAAAAATCATGAGATATGTTTTACGAACTTTTTATAAATAATAGTTTGTGTCGTTTGTGCCTGCGATGTGGTGGTAACCCCAAGCGCCAGCTCTTAAATAGGTTTAAGTTTAGTTCCTATTTATGGCCATATGATAAAATTAAGCACCATATGGTCAAAGAATTTCGTGTTATTACCTCTTCTATGAGAATTACTATTTTTAGGTATTGCGACCAAATAGGATGATCAACTAAATATTGGGGGAGTTAAAACACAAGAATTCGATTAGCCTAAAATCCAATCTTTAGTTTGTTCAGGGGTTAGATTTGCGCCGCAAATAATGGTGCCTACACGCAGATTTTTCCATTTATATGGATGCGCTAGTATAGCGGCCACACCTACGGCTGCGGATGGTTCTACAACAAGTCCCAAATGATGATGAATAAGCTTCATGGCTTCGATGATCGAAGGATCGGATACTAGTTGCGTCTCATCCACTAAACTTGCTAAGTCAATCAGCGCTTGTGCTACTGGTAATCGGACGGCTATGCCGTCTGCGATGGTAGCCACTGTTGGATGACTGATGTATTTCTTTGAGCGGAGGGAGTCCAACATGGCGGGCGCTCCTTTGGCTTGAACAGCGACCAGAGAGGTACCTGGACTCAATTCTTTAAAGACCCGGGCGATGCCACTAAAAAGAGCCCCGTTACCCAAAGGGATCAAGAGGGTGTCAAGGGATGAGGGAAGTTTCATAAGTTCTAACCCGATGGTTGCAGCTCCCTGCAACGTTTCAATGACTTCTCCGTCTTCTATAAATCTCAATCCGTGAGTAGCTGCGAACGCTCGAGCCAAAATTTTGGCAGCATCAAAATCGTGCCCCTCAATTATCACCTTGGCCCCAAAGTGTTGCATTCTATCGATTTTGTAAGGGTTGGCGTTGGTACTTGCAAATACGGTAAGATCAATTCCTTTTTTAAGACAAGCGTAAGCCATCGCTTGGCCGAAGTTACCGGCGCTGGCACAAACAATAGGTTGATTATTTTTGACGTTTGACACAAGGACTTCAGCCCCACGCCCCTTAAAACATTTGATGGGATTGAGGGTTTCAATTTTCACGGTCAACTCACAGTTTAAGGCATCACTGAGGCCTTTGGAAATAAATTGTGGAGTTTGCAGAAAGACGGGATCGATCAGTGTTACCGCTTGTCGAATTTTTGAAATGGTAAGTCGATGTTGATTGAGTTCTGGAGTTTCCATGAAGGTCACTTTTGGCTTGATTTTTGATTAAATTCAAATGAGGTGTATGCACAAATTTAATAATTATAAATCACCCTGCTGATAGTGGCGAATGACAAAAATCAAGATATTTTTTTTTTTATTATTAAAAGATTTATCTTTAAACCGTTATAATTCATATTAACCTTACCTAACCAAAAGAAACCCATGAAAAAAAATGTAATTTTTGTGATTTGTATCGCATGGTCACTTCTCTTTCTTGCCAATTGCAATAATGATGATGAAATCACTGATGATTTTGATCAAACAGAAACTGTGGATGATGGCGCTACTGATGAAGATACTGAAACCGAGGATGATGGCGCTACTGATGAAGATACTGAAACCGAGGATGATGACGCTATTGAAAGCGTTTGGGATGCTTTCTACAATGTTGAAAATATTTATATTCAAGGCGACTATGTTTATATCAATACGTTTGATTTACCAGATCATGTGAGTGCCTTTTACCCAGAGGATGATTCGTTATATGCAGCGTATGATGGTGATAACGGTAATTTCAGCACGACAATTACCGCTGGCGGTCAAACCTTTGATCCTGAAATTGCGGCTCAAAATTATACCTTTAAGATTCCGATAAATCCGGTAGTGAATACAAGTCATCAGTCTACCTCAGGCGGACCTATTGGAGTCGCGCTCAATGGGGTGGTTATTTACAATCAATATAACGGGGCAGGAACAGTGTTGGATGATTTGGAATTTAACAATACCGATCAATACAATGGTCACCCAACACCTAATACAGGAGGATATCACTACCATATCGAACCTACCTGGCTGACAAGAAATGATCCAGGTGCGTTAATTGGATTTTTATTAGATGGCTTTCCGATATACGGACCGGTAGAAGAAGGAGTGGAACTTTTTACAGCTGATTTAGACGATTATCACGGACATACAGCCGCCACCGCAGAATATCCAGATGGCATTTACCATTATCATGCGACAAGTGATGCGCCATGGATTAACGGGGATGGATACTGGGGGACACCCGGAACAGTTTCACAATAATCTCATTAAAACCCTTCAAATTTTGAAGGGTTTTTTTGCAATAAAAAAAAGTGGAATAATCTGAGGGTTTTTTTTGTTCTTTTTATCGCTAGGTGTAAAATTCTCATCAAGCTATCAAAGGATTAAGATCCGGTTATTTTAGCTTAAATTATAAAGGACTATATGGTTTTCTTGACAACTATTAATCTCATAAAGTCGATGTTTTAATTGTCATTTAATTTTTTACGAGACTTTAACAATATTGAATCTATCCGTCAGCTTAAGGTCCCAAATGAGCCTAATGAAAAGAAGGTCAAATATAGGGAGTGATAGCTGGGTTGTTAGTGCAATCGCAAACTTGTTTTCTCTAAAATATTTTTTTTATTATATTTCCATTAAT
>JABMNK010000118.1 GCA_013204595.1 Flammeovirgaceae bacterium | reverse complement strand
GGGTTTGCTTGCGAATCCAGCCCTCGGGTACCTTGTCTTTGTGGGTATTGGATACTTCCAGGTAATAACCAAATACACTGTTGAAAGCAATCTTCAAAGAGGATATACCCGTCTGGGCGGCTTCTCTTTTTTGAATCCCCAATAAATAATCTTTGCCCGAATAGGCCAAACTGCGGTATTCATCGAGCGCGGCGTCTATGCCTGCTCGAATGACATTTCCTTGGTGCAGGAGCATGGGCGGCTCGTCAGTCAAATGCCGCTCCAGATGTTCAATGAAACCCTTGTGGTCGTTAAATTCTGCCGCCATTTCCTGTAAAGAAGGATCTTCACTATTCTCCAACAATGCCCTGATAGGGGCCAAGGGTTGCAGGCTGTTTTTGAGCTGGTGCAGTTCTCTTGGATTGATCCGCCCCGTGGCCACCTTGGAAATTAATCGCTCCAAATCGCCAATATTTTCAAGATGACCCACTAAGGTTTCTAGTAATGCTTCTGCGCTTAGGAGCCCTGTCACACGTGCCAAACGAACCTCAATGGCCGTTTTTTCTTTTAGCGGCAACACTACCCACTTGCGCAGCAGGCGACTGCCCATAGGGGTGACCACTTTGTCTAAAATATCGATCAGGGGCACCCCATCCCGCTGACCCGTGGACAATAATTCCAAATTACGCACCGAAAACCGATCCAGCCACATGAACCGCTCTTCTTCGAGCCGGGTGATTTGGGCAATATGAGAAAGTTCTTTGTGTTCGGTTTCTTCAAGGTAATACAGAATGGCGCCTGCGGCAATAATGGCCTGCGGCAAATCCTCGATCCCAAAGCCCTTGAGGCTAGTGGTGGCAAAATGCTGCAAAAGTTTCTGATATCCAAAATCAAAGGCATAGATCCAGTCTTCGAGTACATAAGCATTGTGCTGGACGTCAAAAAGCTGTCGATAGCTTTCTTTACCTTTCTTGTTGTGAATGATTTCTGAAGGCTGAAATCCTTGAATCAGCTTGGCCGTGTAGGCGTCATCCCCTTGGGTAGTAAAAAATTCGCCCGTAGACAGATCCAAAAAGGCGATGCCGTTGCCCGCTTTATCAAAACTAATTGAGGCCAAATAATTGTTCTTGCCCTTTGAGAGTACTTGGTCATTTAAGGACAATCCAGGTGTGACCAGTTCGGTAACGCCTCGTTTGACGATGCCTTTGACAGATTTGGGATCCTCCAACTGGTCGCAAATGGCAACGCGTTGTCCAGCACGTACCAATTTGGAAAGATAATTGTCAAGTGAATGATGCGGAAATCCTGCCAGCTCGATGTGGGTGGCCGCACCATTAGCCCTTTTGGTCAAAACGATGTCCAAAATTTTACTGGCTTTGATGGCATCGGAGCCAAAAGTTTCATAAAAATCCCCCACCCTAAAAAGTAGCAAGGCCCCCGGATAGCGCTCTTTGATGGCATTGTATTGCTTCATCAAGGGAGTTTCTTTCTTTGGGGGTAACGTTTTGGTCATATCTTTTGGGAGCTAGGGCAATAATAATAAATGACACAATGGAAAGGCGAACATAGCTCCTAGAAATTTAGCATAAGTTATCCTCTGGAAGGCTTTATTTGTAATCAACGCGGATGCGGCTGATATTTGTATATGCGGAAACTAAAAAATGAAGAGCTCAACCGAATGGATCCCCTTCAATTTAAAGCCTCGTCTAAAATGCCTTGGGTAATCGTGCTCGACAATATCCGCAGCATGCACAACGTGGGAGCTGCTTTTCGAACAGCAGACGCCTTTAGGGTCACAAAAATCATTTTGACCGGTATCACAGCCCAACCTCCCCATCGCGAAATTAACAAATCAGCGCTTGGTGCAACTGAGTCTGTAGACTGGGTCTATTTTGAAAATAGCTTGGACGCACTTACCCATTTAAAAAGTGAGGGCTATCAAATCATCGCTATTGAGCAGGCGGATCAAAGTACCAGTCTTGAGCTGTTCACTCCGAATAAACAAGAAAAATATGCCTTCTTTTTCGGAAATGAAGTATTTGGCGTCACCGACCAGGTAGTCCAAAAAGCTGATTTTTGCCTAGAGATTCCTCAATTTGGCACCAAACATTCCCTGAATATTTCGGTCAGTATCGGAATTGTCATTTGGGATTTTTTCCAAAAAAGTAATCATCGATCCTAACAACTCACTACTTATAGTGATTTGTTGCCCCAAATGATGCTAACGATTTCACTAGAGCTAGGGATTGCCCCGGCGCAAGCAAAGCCCTTACTTTGCATTGTTTAGAATCATTCTAAATAATTAACATTCTCGGTATATGAAAGCATCTTGGCTCTTGATCATTTCTTGCTGTTGGGGACTCACCCTACAGGCACAGGTAAACAATGTCGATACGTTGACCAACCAGCCCTTGAACTCTGCTAGTAACATCATTGCAGGCAATAGTTCCAAAAACATCACCCTCGGGGCCTATGCTGAAATGGATTATAACCAACCTTTTGCCAAGGACGTCCATCGAACTGGCAACTTGGATGTTCATAGATTGGTGCTTTTTATGGGCTATCAGTTTAGCCAAAACACTCACTTTGTCACTGAAATTGAATTCGAGCATATAAAAGAAGTTTATGTGGAGCAAGCTTTCATTAATCACCGAATCAATAATGCCTTGAGTTTCAGAGGGGGCTTAATGCTGGTGCCCATGGGTATTATCAACGAATACCATGAGCCCACCACTTATAATGGTGTCGAAAGACCCAATCTAGACGGCAAAATCATTCCCTCCACGTGGAGAGAACTTGGCCTGGGGGTGACGGGGACCTTACCTGCGGCCTCCTTGCGATACCAAGCCTATCTTTTCAATGGATTTAATGGCTATGACCAAGGGGTCGGTATGCTCCGCGGCAATGACGCCTTACGGGCAGGGCGCCAAAAAGGCGCTGAATCATATATGAGTAGTCCCAATTTCTCGGCCAAAATTGATCACTTTGGTGTCCTAGGTTTAAAAATCGGCCTTGCCGGCTATTTCGGCAAATCTCAGTCGACCCTCTTTGAGCAGCTAGACAAAAACAATTCCCTCCTACGCGCACACGCCGATTCTTCCGTCGTTGGTATTTCGATGGTTGGATTGGATGCCCGCTATCAAAAAGGTGGTTTCCAAGCCCGTGGACAATTGGTCAACGCCCAATTGAATAATACGGATCAATACAACGGACTCACCGGTCGCGATCTTGGCGCCCAATTATTTGGCTATTATTTAGAGGTTGGATATGACCTATTGCGTCCTTTTGAGCTTAAAAGCAAGCAACGCTTGGTCTTATTTTCGCGCTATGAAAAATACAACACCCATAAGGTCATGCTTGGAGAAGGCATGACAAATGCCGCATTTGACCGCACCGATATTACCACAGGGTTTTCTTATCATATCGCATATGGGGCGGTGATCAAACTAGATTACCAACGGTTTCAAAATGCCGATCAAAACAACATGGATCAACATCAAATCAATACGGGCCTCGGGATATGGTTTTAACGGACATGCAATACTATTTTAAATACCTAAAAAAAGTGTGGGTCACCCTAGGCCTCTCCCTTTTGTTGCTCTCAAGTTGGACCTTCGCGCCAGTCATCTGGCCCGATAGCCTTTGGAAAAAGGTAGACAAAGGCTTAGAAAAAAATGGGATGAAAGAGGCCGTGAAAGAACCTTGGATGCCAAATCTCTCAAAGTTACCAGAAGGCGTGGTCCTTACGGGCAACGAAACTTTTTATCGACTCAAAAAAGGAGAGAACATCCTTGGATACCTGGCCATCAGTAGTGCCCCTAGTCGGCACAACCACTTTGAACTACTGGTACGCTACGACACCGCCTTGCGGATCAAGCAAACTCAAATTTTGACTTACCGTGAAGACTACGGAGGTGAAATCATGAGTGAGAGATGGTTGAAACAATTTATGGACAAAACGTTCAAGGATCCCATTGAGGTGAGCCAAGACATTCAAGGCATAAGCGGTGCGACAATCTCCGTTCGATCCGCAACGCAAGAAATTCATAAACTTACTGCCCTTATTCAAGGGATCCAACACACGCATCCTAACACACCATGACTTTCCTTAATGCTATTGAAGACTTCCCTATACTGATCAAAAGATTCATCGTACTTTTCGTACTTTGTCTTGCGACAGGCTATTTCACCGGATTTGATTTGATTTATGAGACTACCGCCCTCAGCGCGACGGGTATCGTTGAAAATTACATGGGAAATGAACACAATCCATCAGCCGATTTGATGAAATTCAAAAAGCCTGAAAAAGAAATTCTCGTGATCATTCATACGCATGTCATTTCATTTGCCCTCATATTTTTTGCCTTGGGCATCCTAATCTTAACTTTGCCGATAGCTCCAATACTCAAAAAATGGCTGCTTTACGAGCCCTTCTTTTCGATCGTCATCACCTTCGGTAGTATTTATTTAATTTGGAAAGAGCTCCCTTATGTGCACTATTTGGCCATGATCTCGGGCATCCTACTCACCGTGAGTTTTCTGACATCTGCCCTGCTCATCATTTATTATTGTGTGAAGCCTGAGGATAGGCCAAGCAATGAGCAAAGCTGACATCCTAATGCGCACAATGTATCTTAGCGAATAGTCCTAGACTCCCCCATCATAGGCTACCCCTAGAATCCTTTCCTCGATCATACCAAGAGCGATTTTGTCTTCTCCAAGTACGTCAAATAACTCCAAGGCTCGGCGGGCTACATATTCTTCTTCGATTTGCTCTTGTACAAACCACCTCATAAACTCTTCTGTGGCAATATCCCCATGTTCTCTACAAGACCTCACCACTGCATGAATGGCATCTGAGACGCCTATTTCCATGTCAAGGGCATGCTCGAAAACAGTCCTAAGTTTATCAAACGCATGGTTGGAATCTCCAATGGCTGGTGAAATGGCTTTGGCCTCCATATCTACCAAATAGTGAAATAATTTGAGCTGATGTTTGCGCTCTTCTTCGGACTGCTTAAAAAAGAATTCCGCACAATTGTCATAACCCGCTACATCGCACCAACCCGCCATAGCTAGATAACCTGCGGAAGAATGGGCCTCCATTTGTATTTGCTTGTTAATGATGTCTATAATCTCTTGCTTCAGTACCTGATGCCTTCTTGAATGCTGTTTCATAAGTCTAAATAGTTACGCCTTGCATGGACAAATTAAGAAAATTTTATCAAATGATGCTCTGTTAAACGATATTAATTGATCCCCTTGAAGATTCTATAATCTCACCAATCTATCATACGCATCACCAAATTTTGGGAATCTTGAATTGCCTAAAAAGTATTCAGAACCACTCATCAGCCTGAATGAACTTATTTTGCGTAATGCCCAAATTTCTTTTGCTACAGATTTTAATGCCTAGTTCCCAATGAGTCCAGAGGATTCCACTGCCCCACATTTGGCACAGCCTGGCTGATTCTTATGACTCCGAGTGCCCACGATTTTATAAATCAAATAAGTCATTGACGCCAAAAACAATACGATAAGTAGGATCAACTGAATCATCAATTTAATAGGTTAAAGGCAATTAAGGCACTAATATAGGCCAAAGATGTCATATAAACGAGTTGAATAATTGGCCATTTCCAACTTTTGGTTTCCCGGCGCACCACCGCTAACGTACTCATGCATTGCATTGCGAAGGCATAAAACAACATCAAGGAAAAACCTGATGCCAACGTATAAACGGGCTGACCTTGAGGATCCCTTTGCGCCGACATACGCTCAAGTAGCGTATTACCCGATTCGAAGTTTTCTCCGACACTATAAATGGTCGCCATAGAGCCCACAAACACTTCTCTTGCTACAAAAGAGGTAATAAGCGAAATGCCTATCTGCCAGTTGTAACCAAGCGGCTTGATGGCTGGTTCAATCCATTTTCCGGCAATGCCAATATAGGAATGCTCTAATGCCACCGCATTTACCTTATTTTGATACAACTCATCCGACACGCCAGCCGCCGCAACCGGAATTTGTGCCACCGCTTGCTCGATTCGATCTCCTGGCCCATAACTAGCCAGCACCCACAATACCACAGAAATCGCCATGATAACCTGGCCCGCCTCCCAAACAAAAATTTTGATTTTTTCCACCATAGTAATCCACAAATTTGACCACCTAGGTGTCTTATAGTTGGGAAGTTCCATTACCAAAAAACTCTTTTCACTGTTTTTCAAAATGAATTTAAACACTACAGCAGACAATAATGCTGCAATAAAGCCCACTAAGTAGAGCGCCATAAGCACTAGGCCTTTCAGATTAAAAAATCCCATTTGGACGTCTGGTACGACCAAAGCGATTAGCAATGTATATACCGGCAAGCGCGCAGAGCAGCTCATTAAGGGCGTGACCATAATGGTAATAATCCTTTCTTTCCAGTTATCAATGGTTCGTGTAGCCATCACGGCAGGTATGGCACACGCTACACCGGAGATCAAGGGCACAATGCTTCTTCCATTTAATCCCAAAGGTCGCATGAGTCGGTCTGTAATAAAGACCACTCGGGCCATATATCCCGTTTCCTCAAGAAAAAAGATAAACCCAAAAAGCAAGGCGATTTGAGGGATAAAAATCATGACACCCCCTAGTCCAGGAATGACTCCTTCGGCAATCAGATTGGTCACCGGACCCGCAGGCAAAAATTCTTTGGTCCATTGACTCAATGACAAAAACACGGTATCAATCAGATGCATTGGCCACTCTGACCAAGCAAAAATAGTCTGAAAAATAAAGGCTAAAATGGACAAAAATATCACATAGCCCCAAAATCGATGGGTCACAATCCGATCAAACTTGCTGTGACGCGTGTCCTTTTGCGCTTGCTTTTGCAAACAAAAACTTAAAATTTGTCCGATTTTTTTGTATCTGGCTTGACCAAAAGCGACCTGATCATTGGCACTTTTATTCCAATCAGTCACACCAGAAAATTCATCTGGAATGACTGGGATCAAGGCTAAGTCTGGAGAGAAATTACTAATTGCTTCCTTTAAGTCTTCCAAGCCCTTTCCCAATCTTGCGCTAAAAGGGAGAATGGTTACCCCCCCTAGTAATTCACTAAGCTTAGTGTAGTTCAATTGAAGAATGTTCTCCTTTTCGACTACATCTACCATGTTTGCCAGAAATAAGGTAGGTATCCCCAAATCCAAAATTTGAGTGGCCAAAAATAAATTACGTTCAATATTGGTGGCATCCATGACCACAATGGCTAAATCAGGATGGTCTTCATGCGCTTTTTGACTCAGTACCTGATAGACAATTTCTTCATCTTGTGATTTTGGATAAATACTATAAATCCCCGGAAGATCTAATAATTCAATGATTTTGCCTTTATGGGTAAAAGATCCCGTCTTCTTGTCAACCGTAATGCCGGGATAATTACCTACCTTCTGATTGAGGCCTGTGAGTAAATTAAAAACAGAGCTTTTTCCTGAATTGGGATTGCCAATGAGTACTGCTTTCATTCTAATTCAATTAAGGCAGCTTCGTTCTTTCGAAGCGCTAAAGTATAACCGTGCACGTCTATGGCAATTGGATCTCCAAAAGGGGCCTTAAAAAGCACCCTGATTTCTTTACCCGGAAATAATCCCATATCGACCAACTTAGACGCAAGCAGGTCTTCCTTAATATCCTTAATGATATAAGCCAGAGTAAAATTCGATATTTGATCTAATGTTGTCAGTGGACAAAATTTTGAAGCGCAAACTTAAAGGCATTTAAAAATAGTAGCATACCGAAACAATAATTAATTATTAAACATTCACAATTTGACCAATTTAGTTTCGATCGCATAGAGGATTAGTTGCGCTGGTGACTTTAAATTCAATTTTTTAAGAATGTTCTTTCGGTGAGAGTTGATCGTATGAATACTGACAAATAATAGCTCAGCCATATCTGATGTACGATACCCCTTGGCAATGAGCTCCAATACCTCAAATTCACGCTTCGTTAAGGTGGTTGGTTCACAGCTTTGATCGGCTTCTTGATGGGTAATCATCAACTTATCCAAAATAGTATTGCAAAAAAAACGATTGGCTTGGGCCACTGATTCAATGGCATGTACGATTTCCTTCTCATTACATCTCTTGGTGATAATACCTTTTACTCCCATCGCCAATAATTGCTGAAGATACTCCCTATCATAATCATTGGTAATGATCAACACGTTTGCTTCTTGATGTTCAATATACGCGTTCAATTGATCTAAAACCTCCTGATTTTGACCTGCCAAATCCATCACCAATACTTCCGGCCCAGGGAGCTGCCTTTTTTTTGAGAACTGTGAAATATCTTCAATCACCCCTATTAGTTCAAATTCGGTTGATTGTTCTATCAATGCGATGAGTCCTCGTCTAGTTAAAAACTGAAAATCAGAAAGTAATACTTTAATGGCGCTCATTATTTAGAATCATTCTAAATAACAAAGCTACCATCAAACCCGTTATGAAACAAAATTGCTGCTAGAAAATTTTTATTTACCAAGCACTTTGGCAAGAATCCCTAGATACTTGATACAATCTATTATTTTTGTCTCCATACATAACCTATCAAAAATGGAATACCGCATTGAACACGACACAATGGGCGAAGTTAAAGTCCCAATAACAGCCTATTGGGGTGCACAAACCGAACGCTCCCGAAACAATTTTAAAATAGGAGGTGCCAATATGAAAATGCCCCAAGAAATCATTCGGGCTTTTGCTATCCTTAAAAAATCAGCAGCCCAAGCCAATTGTGAACTGAACGTGCTTAGTCAAGAAAAATCTGATCTGATCACTACGGTATGTAACGAGATCTTAACCGGTTCTTTGGATACGCATTTTCCATTGGTCATCTGGCAAACGGGTTCCGGTACCCAGTCCAATATGAATTGTAATGAAGTTATTTCCAATCGTGCTCATCTATTGCGTGGGGGCGCACTCACCGACGACAACAAAATCATTCACCCCAATGACGATGTCAATAAAAGTCAGTCATCAAACGATACCTTCCCTACCGCCATGCACATTGCGGCCTATCAAATATTGACAGAATTAACCCTACCGGCGATTGAATTGCTCCGCAATACAATTGACAGCAAAGCAAAAGCCTATGGCGACGTTGTCAAAATCGGTAGAACCCATTTTATGGATGCAACACCTCTCAGCCTAGGGCAAGAATTTTCAGGCTATGTCGCCCAATTGGACCATGGCATGAAAGCATTAAAAAACACTTTTGAGCATTTATCTGAACTTGCACTGGGGGGGACCGCAGTTGGAACGGGACTTAATACGCCTCCGGGTTATGCCGATCTGGTAGCAAAATATATTGCCAAAAATACTGGATTACCCTTTATTTCAGCGCCAAATAAATTTGAAGCCTTGGCCGCCCATGATGCCATTGTGGAATCCCACGGCGCGCTAAAGCAACTCGCGGTCAGTCTCATGAAAATAGCTAATGACATCCGCATGCTCAGTTCGGGCCCCAGAAGTGGTATTGGTGAAATCATCATCCCAGACAACGAGCCCGGGTCATCAATCATGCCCGGTAAAGTCAATCCTACCCAGTGTGAAGCCCTGACAATGGTCTGTGCACAAGTCATGGGCAATGACGTTGCGGTCACTGTCGGCGGCATGAGTGGGCACTTTGAATTAAATGTATTTAAACCCATGATGATCTATAATCTGATCACTTCCGCACGCCTTATCGGAGATGCTTGTCGTTCGTTTAATGACCACTGTGCAATTGGCATTATCCCCAATCATACCGTTATAAAAGAAAAGGTTGAAAAATCTTTAATGCTCGTTACGGCTCTCAATCCTCATATTGGTTATGAAAACGCAGCAAAAATTGCCAAAAAAGCACATAAAGAAGGGTCTACACTGCGTGAAGCTGCCGTATCCCTTGGACTAGTGACAGATCAACAATTCACTGAATGGGTCCGTCCCGAAGATATGATTGGTTCGTTAAAAAGTTAATTTTGGATATTAACAGCTTATTAACTTACTTTATGGTTGGATATTAGTAGTTACGAAACAATCTGTAAAATGAAAAAATATACAACCTTATTCCTCATCGTTTTCTGCCTCTCTGGCTCATTCACTGTTTTGGGGCAAATGTCAAAAGAAGAAAAGCAAGAAGCCAAGGAATGGAAGAAAAAAATGAAGTCTTTGACGCCTGAGCAATACAAATCCTTATTGGACGAAAACAAAAACTTGAAAAGTCAAATGACGGCTTTAAATGCCGAATTGTCTGGAATTGACCAAATGATTAAAGAAAAGGATGATCAAATCAGTCAATTTGAAAAACAAGCCGACGCATTGAGAAACAGTATCGCGGCCGCCGGTAAAGCTTCCGCATTGGCTAGCGCCAAGCGTCCCACCGAAAAAGGAGTTGTCTTTAAAGTCCAAATAGGTGCTTTCGAGAGAAAAGATTTGTCCAAATTTTTAGAAAATTCAGATAGTTTCTTTGGTGAAGTAGGTGAGGATGGATTGATGAGATATACTTTAGGTATTTTCCGAGACTATCCAGAAGCAGACAATTTCAAAAAATACATGCGAGAAATGGGTGTTTCTGATGCTTGGATTGTCTCTTACAACGATGGTGTTAGGGTTCCACTTAAGGAAGTGTTAGATAACGTGCCAAAATCGTAATAAACTTTGCAATATTTGCAACCCCGGCAGTAAATGTCGGGGTTTTTTGTTGTTAACTTTGGCTGGGAAATTCCATGATTCATTATAAAAATAGCGAAGAAATTGAACTGATGAGGGAAAGTGCCCTCATCGTCTCTCGTACCCTTGGTACGATTGCGACAATGATCAAGCCCGGCGTCACTCCCTTAGAGCTCGACAAGGTTGCGGAACAATGTATTCGTGATGAAGGGGCCATTCCAGGTTTTTTAGGCTTGTACGATTTCCCTGCTACACTTTGTATTTCAGTCAATGAACAAGTCGTTCACGGTATCCCAGACAAAAGACCCCTTCAAAATGGAGACATTATCTCAGTAGACTGTGGATCATTAAAAAATGGATTCTATGGGGATCATGCCTTCACATTTGCCGTAGGGGAAATCTCCGATGAAATCAAACAATTGCTGAAAGTCTCCAAAGAAAGCCTCTATTTGGGCATTGAGCAGATGGTCGCTGGCAATCGAATAGGAGACATCGGTCATGCGATACAAAGCCATGCCGAGCTACATAAATATGGTGTGGTTAGGAAGCTCGTGGGACATGGCCTTGGCAAGAAAATGCACGAATCTCCTGAGGTCCCCAACTTCGGTAGACGTGGAAGTGGTCCGAAAATCAAGGAAGGTCTCGTTCTTGCTATTGAGCCCATGATTAATTTAGGAACAAAAAACGTGATTCAACTTTCTGATGGTTGGACCATTGTGACCGCTGACAGAAAGCCTTCCGCCCACTTTGAACACAATATTGCGGTGGTCAATGGCCAGCCAGAAATTCTTTCCACTTTTCAATATATTGAAGAGGCTCTTAGCAAGGTGCACGCTTCCTTCATTTAACGATGCTGAACGCCAACCTATTTCAAAGGTCATGAATCTGCAAAAACTATTGGTCCCGTTTTTGATCTGGCGATTAAAACATGTCAGCGATACAAATTTCACCTTAATAATGGCGGGGTTTGTCGGGCTGTTGGCTGGGCTCGCCTCAGTAACGCTAAAGACGACCGTTCATTTAATAGAACATTTGCTTCAAAACAACATTGAAGTCACTGGTTTTGATTATTTATGGGTTTTTTATCCCCTTATTGGCATCCTACTCACGGTCATTATTTCAAAATTCATAATTAAAGAGAGCACCGGACATGGCATCAGTAAGGTGCTCTATGCGATCTCCAAAAGATCGTCAGTCATTCGTAAAACCCGCATGTATTCCAATATGCTTACCAGTGCAATTACGGTAGGCTTTGGTGGATCTGTTGGACTTGAGGCCCCCATTGTCGTCACGGGTTCTGCCATTGGATCCAATTTGGCCAGATTGGTGCACCTTGATTACAAAAAAAGAACCTTGCTCATCGGCTGCGGATCTGCGGGAGCCATTTCAGCCATCTTTAACTCGCCAATCGCAGGGGTGATATTCGCGGTGGAAGTAATGCTTACCGATGTCACCATTAATAAGTTCATTCCCATTCTGATTGCTTCAGTCTGTGGCCAATTAGTGTCTTTAGTTTTACTAGGAGATGACATTTTATTCGCCTTTCGTCTCACCGACGGTTTTTCAGCAAGTGAAACGCCTTATTATCTACTACTTGGGATTTTGTGTGGGGGTGCTTCTCTTTACTTTACCAAGATATTGACCAAAGTGGACGAGGGGGTTTCTAAAATAAAAAGCGTCTTGGTAAGGGCCCTATTGGGTGGCATGTCCTTGGGACTGATCATCCTCATTTTTCCCTCATTATATGGAGAAGGCTATGCCATGGTGATAAAATTATTAAATGATGCTCCTTCAGCGTTATTTAAACACCATATTTTAAATGATCTTTTCAGTAGTGGTCGTTTCTTGTTTTTGCCTTTGGCATTGATGGGTGTCATCTTGTTAAAGCCCATCGCGACGGGTTTAACCATCGGATCGGGAGGAAGTGGTGGTATTTTTGCTCCTTCACTTTATATGGGTGGGCTCGTTGGATTTTTTGTTGGTCTTGTGATTCAATTAATTTACCCATCGGCACCCATCAACTTGAGTCATTTTACCTTAGTAGGTATGTGCGGGGTTATGAGTGGTGTTCTTCATGCGCCGCTGACCGCCATCTTTTTAATTGCCGAAATTACCAGTGGCTATATGCTTTTCGTCCCATTAATGTTGGTCTCTGCCATTTCTTATAGTACGGTGACCTATTTTGATAAACACTCAATTTACACCCGTAATTTGATCCGTCGAGGAGACATCGTTGTAAGTGACCGAGACAAAATGGTATTGAATAAGATCAATTTAGAAAAAATAATCGAAAAAGATCTTCTGACCATTAACCCTGATGCAACGTTGGACCAACTAATTAATCTAGTAAAAAAGAGCACAAGAAATATCTTCCCAGTGGTAACAGAAACAGGCGAACTAAAAGGAATAATTACCTTGGATCACATTAGAGAAATTATGTTTGACGAATCCAAAAGGACTTCCGTACTCGTCAGTACACTTATGACTGAAGTCCCCGCCCATGTCTCAAGTCATGACAGCATGCAAATAGTAATGAACAAGTTTGAAATTTCACAAGCTTGGAACTTGCCAGTCATTGATGAAGGTAAATACATCGGTTTTTTGTCAAAATCTAGAATTTTTAATACTTATCGAACCCACTTGATTCGTCAGACCAAAGAATAGTTAACATTAATTTCATAATAAGTTAACAATCAGTAAGTTAATACTTATCCACAAAATATTTAATCAATTATTATTTCATATACTATTGTTAATCAACAAGTTATGATCATATATAATTTACTTGGTGGATAACTATCAAAAATGTGGATAATGAAATAATTGTATTTTGGACTAATTATAAGGCCAATTGAGACGATTGATTGAATCCAAAGTCTAAAAAAATAAGTCAAATTCATTCAATACGATCCCCCACTGCGATGGCAAATGTTATGTTACAAATTTTCCTCCTTTCAGAGAAGCTGAACAACTCTTAACATCCTCAAATAACTGATTAAAAGAAATCAACTGTGGAATTACCTCCATGTTTCTCAGTAAATCAGCTGGCTGCTTTTGTAAGCCACAAACCAAAATAAGACATTTTTTTTGATGCATCTGCTGAAGAGATTCTTCCAAAAGGGCTAGTCCCGACTGATCAAGATAAGGTACCTCCTCAAAATTCAAAATAACCGGCTGCTCCGGCTGCAATTCATCAGTATACCGAAAAAGTTGATCGGAAGAGCCAAAAAACAAGGGCCCCGACAAATGATGAATATAGAGATTATTAATGACGGCGGGCACTACGTCCGCTACTTCGCTAGCGGTATCCCCTTTGAACAAATTGCTATTGCGCAATCCTATATCTCCCATTTTTTTCATGAATACCAGTGCTGCCATAATAAGTCCAATACCCACAGCGTAAACCAAATTCCAAAAAACAGAAAGTGTCAGCACCACGATCATGACTGCAACTTCACTTTTCGCCATTTTAGGAAGGGCGCGAAGTCCTTTGTAATCCATTACATCAATCCCCACGGTAATCAATATACCTGCAAGTACTGCAGCTGGGATATTAGAGGCAATTGACGCAATAGCCAATAAAATAAATAACAAAAATAAGCCCGCAATCATTCCTGATATCCGAGTCTTTCCGCCAGATTTAATATTTACCACCGTCCTAATCGTGGCGCCTGCACCGGGGATTCCACCAAATAAGGCCGCCATGATATTGCCTGCTCCTTGACCCATCAATTCCTTATTGGGTAAATGCTTGGTCTTGGTCATATTATCAGCCACTAAAGAAGTAAGCAATGAGTCAATAGTTCCCAATAAGGCTAACGTCACTGCTGAAAAAATGAATGGACGAACCTCAACAAAATCAAATTCAGAAAATATGCCCCAATTTAAAACGGGAAGCCCCTGTGGTATGACGCTAATTTTAACATAATCCAAATGGAAAAAATACGCTATAGATGAAACCACGATAAGGGACAATAGGGTACTCGGGATGCTTTTTATAATCCGCTTGAAACCAAAAATCAACAAGATGGTCGCCAAACAAATGAATAATTCCACCCATCTTATATTCACTAATGCCCTTGGCAAAACCCTTAAAACGCCCATTACTCCTCCTGCATATTGTCCTGCCAAAAACTCGGCTTCTTTTTGAATTTCCGTCAAGGGTACATTCTGGGCCCTTTCAATAGTTTCGTCAAAACGCTCAAGCACCATTATGTTTTCCATAACCTCGTGAACCAATATTTTTTCTAAGATATTTTCTTCGGCCTGTGGTTTAAATTTTTCAACCAACCTACGATCCTCAATGGGATTGTATCCCACTGCAGGCAGAATTTGCGTGATCAATATAATAACGCCGATGGCCGTCATGAATCCCGAAATTACCGGCGCTGGTATATAACTGACGTATCTTCCGATCCCCAGCAAGCCCAATACAATCTGAAGAACTCCTGCCAGTAAAAAAACAGTTAAAATAGTAGGAAGCGCTTGACTTATATTCCCATCAAAACTGGCAATGACTCCTGCGATGACCATCATACTTACGGCAGTCATCGGAGCCGTTGGGCCGGAAATCTGCGTATTGGTTCCACCAAATAGCGCCGCAAAAAAACCAACAAATATGGCCCCATAGAGGCCCGCTGCAGCTCCTAGCCCAGAGCTTACACCAAACGCCAAAGCAAGTGGCAAGGCGACTACTCCTGCGGTAATACCACCTAGAAAATCTCCTTTAAAATGGGAAAAATCAAAATATTTCGAGCCCTTATTTAACATAATCGTATTGTTATTATCAAAAGTTACAATTGAAAAAAATTAATGGAAACCCCCTAGTCTCTACTGAGGATGGGATTAATATACCTGCTATTAAGAGATTTTAGGCGGAGGGCTGGTAATGTCAAGAGCAAGGGAACCAAATAACCGGTCAGTTCTAATCCCTTTTACGGAAAAGGAAATCATATTAAAATGGGCCCTTCCCATCGGAAGTAAATAATCATCCTGGAGCGTGTTTTCTTCCTCATTTCCAGCCTCATTTCCAGCCTCGAAATCATGAAAATTTACTGCTCTAGATATTTCCCCAATGGGCATCAAAGAAAGTAACTTTAAATTCTGTCCATCAAAAACAACAATAAACACGAACAAATAAAGGCACCTTAAGTAGTTCAAAGGTGTCATAACAGCGTTTCTAGATCGATTCATTTGATTGTTCAAGGTAGTAATCTAGCAATATTTTAAGCATCTGTCAAGCTTAATCTTAAATAAATCAAATATTATATTAACAGCTTTTTATATTCGTTTTGTCCTTGGAACACTCTTTAATATCTAAAAATCAAGATACCTTTTTCTTTTTAGTAGTGGGCAGATTTGTACGCTATTGGACCATTGATGCCCTTTTGGTCATTCAGGCGCACTATTTATGCAACTATAATCCCCACCCTATATTAGTGAATTGAAATTAATCCCTTTTCGGCGCGATAGGAGCATTTGCTAAACGGGGCTTTTAAGCATCTGTCTTCACCATGAATAAAAACATTAATGGAAAGCGGACACCCTGATTTATTTAGTTCTCACCAGCACCTCTGGTCTTCGATTGATTATTGGTTGCTCGCAAGTGCATTTGATCTGAGTTGGTAGCAACTCTTTTTTTATTAATTCATATTCCAATGCGCATTGCATGTCACTGGCCGTTCGGATTATGAGACAGGCTGAACTTTTTATTTACATTTCTCTTATCGTCAAAATTTTATTTTGGATGCCATTTCCAATGTTGGTTGATATTGGGATGTCAGCCGAAAAGCCCGACCACTAGTATGCAAAATGCGCAACCCCTTTTTGATAATCCCAAACTGGAACGATCATTAATAAAAAGTAGCTAAAATCATGGGCCAATTGAATCCTGCGGATGAGATCAAAAAGACAATAATAAGTGTTTATAAATTCAAGTATAAAACATTATGAAAATCAATAATTGAGGCGCTTTGCTCTTTCCCAATAGGCATCCATTTCGACTAAGGTCATCTCTGATAGTTTTTTACCCTCCTTTGCGGTAGCTGCTTCTAAGTATTGAAATCTTTTAATAAATTTTTTATTGGTCCGCTCCAACGCCTCCTCTGGATTTAGATCCACAAAACGCGCATAATTAATCAAAGAAAAAAGAAGGTCTCCAAACTCCCCTTGCGCCCTTTCATGACGCAATGGATCCGTTGAGGTGTCTTCGATTTCCACCTTAAATTCCATTAGCTCCTCCTGCACTTTCGCCCACACCTGATCTTTATTGTCCCAATCAAAACCAACACCTCGTACCTTTTCTTGAATCCGCATTGCCTTAATCAACGCTGGCAACGAGTTGGGCACACCCCCCAATACAGAATCATTGCCCTTTTCTTGAAGTTTAATAAGTTCCCAATTGGCTTTAACAGTCTCCTCATCCTCTGCAACGGTATCGCCATAAATGTGCGGATGTCGCCTGATCAATTTGTCACAAATACCGTTTAATACATCCGCTATGTCAAAATCTCCTTTTTCAGATCCTATTTTGGCATAAAAGGTCAAATGCAACATCAAATCGCCTAATTCCTTTTTAACCTCATGCAAGTCTCCTTCCAGTATGGCATCTGATAACTCATAGGTTTCCTCGATGGTCAGGTGACGCAAGGAAGCTAACGTCTGTTTTTTATCCCAAGGACAATTTTCTCTGAGCTCATCCATAATGGTCAGCAGTCGGTCGAAGGCAGCTAATTTAGCAGTCCTGTCTGGGTCTAGGGGCGTATTGCTCTTTTTTGACATTCAAAAATTAAATCTTATCTCTAATTAATGTAAAGTTAATCTAGCGAATAACTAAATTTGTAAAAAATTCAACATGGCCACATTTTTATTCGCTATCGGTTTAATTGCCTTGTTTTTTGTAGGGATGTCAGTCCGCCTGCTATTCCTTAAAAAAGGAGAATTTAAAGGAACTTGTGCGTCACAAAACCCTTACTTGAATAAGGACGGTGCCCCATGTAGCTATTGCGGCAAAACCTTTATCCCTGGTGAAAATTGTGAGAATAGCAATTCAGAAATTGACAAAGTAATGGCTAAATTCAGCTAATCATATCACTATAATCAAATTATAAAAAATTGACACTTATCAAATCCATAGCGGGCATCCGTGGCACGATTGGCGGTGCGCCCGGCGAAACATTATCTCCCATTGATGTGGTTAAATACGCCGCTGCTTTTGGAGAAATAATGAAAACCCTTCATCCCCGTCCAAAAGTAGTTATTGGCCGAGATGCGCGCGTCTCAGGGCCGATGATCGCCTCTTTATTGTCTCATACCTTATGCGCACAAGGCATCAACGTAATCGATCTTGGCTTAAGCACCACACCAACTGTAGAAATGGCCGTTACTGCAGAAAACGCGCAAGGGGGCGTGATCATAACTGCGAGTCACAATCCTTCTGGATGGAACGCTTTGAAATTACTTAACGAAAAAGGTGAATTTATCTCTGCTGCCATCGGGGAGCAAATACTTCAAATAGCTGATTCGTCAAAATATACTTTTATAGAGCAAAAGAAAATGGGTAAAATTACTTTCGATGATACACATATTGATGCGCACATTGAAAAAATATTGGCTTTAGATTTGGTAGACGTCGACGGCATCAAAGCAAGGAAATTCAACGTCATCGTAGATGCCATCAACAGCACAGGTGGTATCGCTGTGCCCCGCTTGCTTAGTAAACTAGGTGTAACCGTTACCGAACTCCATTGCGAACCGAATGGACTCTTTGCCCATAATCCAGAACCCTTACCTGAAAATATCACGCATATATGTCAAGAGATTGAAGGTGGTCGATTTGATTTAGGGATCGTAGTGGATCCGGATGTCGATCGTCTGGCATTGGTTAGCGAAGATGGCGTTCCCTTTGGGGAAGAATATACCTTGGTGGCCGTCAGTGATTATGTCCTTTCCAAAAGAAAAGGCAATACAGTATCCAATCTTAGCTCTACAAAGGCATTGCGTGACGTGACAGAAAAACGTGGCGGTAGCTATCACGCTGCAGCCGTTGGCGAAGTCAATGTGGTAGAAAAAATGAAAGAAGTCAATGCAGTAATAGGAGGAGAAGGCAACGGTGGCATCATCTTGCCTGAATTGCATTATGGAAGAGACGCATTGGTCGGCATTGCCTTATTTCTATCTCACTTGGCCCAGTATGGTAGACAAGCTTCTATGCTGCGCGCGACTTATCCCAACTACTTCATTTCCAAAAATAAAATAGAATTGACCCCCGACATTGACATTGACAATATTCTAGATCTTCTCAAAAATAAATATATTAAAAATCCTATCAACACCATCGACGGCCTCAAGATAGAGTTTGGCCAAGACTGGGCACATTTAAGAAAATCGAATACTGAACCTATTATCAGAATTTTTGCTGAGTCAGAAAATCAAGTAACTGCCGATCACCTAGCCAATAAAATTATTTTAGATATCAAGGAAATAATCTCTAGCTGATGTTGTAAATTAAGCCTGAAAAATGAAAGTATATTTGGACAATGCGGCTACAACGCCATTAGATCCCCTCGTGTTTGAAGTCATGAAACCGCTCATGACGGATTTTTTTGGCAACCCCTCTTCTATCCATGGTCATGGCAGGGAGGTCCGGTCCTACGTAGAACGTGCCCGAAGCAAAGTCGCCTCACTACTTAAAACATCCCCCTCAGAAATCTTTTTTACCTCTGGCGGAACAGAAGCGGATAATACAGCTATTTTCGGATGTGTAGAAACCCTAGGGGTCGACCACATTATCACCTCAAAAATTGAGCACCACGCGGTATTACATACCGTAGAGTTATTGGCCAAATTAAAGGCGATAAAAGTAAGTTTCGTGGCCTTGGACAAAAACGGATGTATTGATTTGGACAATCTAGAAACACTCCTAAAACTGCCTGCTAACAAAACATTGGTCACGCTAATGCATGGGAACAATGAAATTGGTAACCTCATTGATCTGCAACAAATCGGGAAAATGGCTCATAGCTATGGTGCCCTGTTTCATACAGATACGGTTCAAACAATGGGCCATTTACCCCACGATTTATCTAACCTTCCCGTGGATTTTTTAGTTGGATCTGCTCATAAATTTAATGGGCCAAAAGGTATTGGGTTTTTGTACGTGAATTACCGAAATAAAATTGACCCTTTCATTCATGGCGGTGCGCAAGAAAGAAATATGAGGGGTGGGACAGAAAATGTTTATGGCATTGTAGGCTTGGCCAAAGCATTGGAAATTGCCTACACTGAAATGGATCAGCAGACCCAATACATCAAAGGCATCAAAAAATACATGATTAATAAACTGAAAAATAAGATCGCAGATGTTCAGTTTAATGGGAAATGCGCTGAAATTGAAAACAGCCTTTATACCGTATTGAATGTTTGTCTGCCACCAACCCCACATAATGAAATGCTCCTTTTTAATTTGGATATTGCCGGGATTTCTGCCTCTGGTGGAGGCGCCTGTTCAAGTGGTTCAAATATTGGCTCTCACGTACTTGCCGTCTTAGATAGAGATTCTAATCGGCCCGCCATTAGATTTTCATTTTGTAAATACAATACTATAGAAGAAGTTGATTACACAGTTGCAAAGCTCCACGAACTAATAGTCCTTAACTAAGTATTGGAGGGTTCCTAGGGATTCATCGTCATTATCGCCCCCATCAATTTAACACCATACCAAAGATTTTCAATCCTGATGTTTTCGTTAGCCGCATGCTGATTATTGTCATGATTGGCAATAGGCACCACTATGGCTGGCTTTTTCAAAACATCCGTAAATAAATAAAGCGGCAAAGAGCCCCCCAAAGTAGGCAAAAGGATTAAATCCTGTCCGGCAACATCCTTTACTCTAGCAACCACTTGCTGCGCAAAAGGATTGGTCATAGAAGTCCTTGCTGCTGGGTACCCCTCCTCTCGGGTAATTTTGGCAATCTTGGGATAGGCAAGCCTAGTTGCTTGGTCCGGATCATTGCGTACGATGTGATATCCTTGGCTCTCTATGTGTCGCTCCACTAAATCCACCATCTTTTCAGGATCATTCCCCTTGACCAATCTTACCCCTATAGCTGCCGTCGCAATGTCAGGGATAACATTCGCTGCTTGAGCTCCCACATTGCCACTACTAAGCCCCTTAATGGTCAAAGACGGGTACAATAAACGTTCATACAACGATTCCGTACCTTCCGTATCGTTCAGCCCCAATTCTCGCCGCAACTCGACGTCTATTTGAGGAATATTCGCCATAGCCTCAATCTCATAAGTACTTAAGGGTGCGACATCGTCATAAAATCCCTTAATAATCACATTGCCATTGGCGTCTTTCATACTTGCAATCAAAGTGGAAATCATCTGGCCTGGAACCGGCGCCCAATTTCCATAATGTCCGCTATGCAAAGACCTATTCGATCCGTACACGGTCACCTCAAACCCGGTAACGCCACGCACACCGAAGACCAATTGAGGCCGTCTCGATTGATGTACGGGGCCATCACAAAACATCCACAAGTCCACCTGATCCAATAAGGTTGAATATTTTTCCAAATACGTTCTTAATTGTGGTGAACCTGCCTCTTCCTGACCTTCAAAGAAAAAAACAAAATTGGAGGTAAGCGTCAATCCTTGTTCTTTAATGGCATCTAAGGCCGCCAATATGGAAATGATCGGGGCCTTATCATCACCCGTCGATCGAGCATAAATACGATTCTCAGGATCAATTAAAGTTCCCGATACAGGAAAAGGAATCGGTTGACCCCCGTCTACCATGGCCTTGTCGTACAATTTGGGATCCCAAGGATCATGTGCCCAGCGCGTTTTATCCACCGGTTGACCATCGTAATGAACGTACAGTGCTATCGTCCTTTTGGCGTTCTTTCCTGGCAAATACCCATATACAATAGGAGGAACGCCGTCTATGGTTAAAAGTTGGGTCTCCACACCTCTCTGATTCAATTGATTCACCAGATAGTCAGCATTCCGATTGATGTTGACCAGATCATTAGCTACGTTGGGTATGGAAAGCAAGGTCACATAATCGGAGACAATCTGTGGGCCGTGAGCCGAAAGATAATTTTCAAAAATCTTGATCGCCGGTTGGGCCTTTAACTGACCAAAAAAAAATGTCACAAAGACAAGGATAACTATTCTCATAAAAGTAATATAACGGAATTTAACATCAATTCAACTGTTCTAGTGATTCCTACAGCTAACGTTAGCGGATCAGATCCACCAAACAGGCGACCCACTTCTCCTCTGTATTCAAAGAAGGCACCAAATCCCATTGAACACCCCCTGCCTTAGTGAAGTCTTCATGGTAGGTTTCTCCTACCTCGACGGTTGTCTCAAGGCAATCGGATACAAATGCCGGCGAAAAAGCCAGTATCCGTTTCTTACCTGTTTGCGCAAGTTTTACTAATCGTTCATCAGTATAAGGCTTTATCCATTCGTCCCTACCTAGGCGACTTTGAAAGCAAACAGTATAATCTGCCGCTGAAATCCCTAGTTTTGCCGCAATAAGTCGCGTAGTTTGAAAACACTGAGCACGGTAACAAAATTGGTTTTTGGGTCCGTAACTTTCACAACAAGCACCCAATTTGCAATGCGACCCTACCGATCCCTTTTTTATCTGTCGTTCCGGCAGGCCATGGTAGCTAAAGACATAATGATCGTAAGTATTGGCTTCTAAAAACGGTTGTGCCTGATCGGCAATTGTTTCGATCAAAAGGGGATGATCAAAAAATTGAGACACAAAACTGATATTAGGAATGATTTGCCATTTCTTGGTCAGTTCCATCACCTTGTCTATTACAGATCCCGTAGAGGCCGACGCATACTGAGGAAACAAAGGAATGACTTGTATTTCCGACACATTATGTGCGCTTAATCTATCTAGAGCACTTTCTATCGAAGGGCTTTGGTATCTCATAGCGAACTCCACTACATATTCAGATGATAATTTTTGCTGAACCAATTTGGTCAGATCATCAGTATAAAATTTTAGTGGGGATCCTCGCTCGGTAAACAGTTTTCTATATTCTGCTGCCGATTTAGGTGCCCGAAAAATAGCGATAATCAAATTGACCAGGATCCATCTGAATAAAAACGGAATATCTACCACTCGTTTGTCCATCAAAAATTCTCGTAGGTACTTCCTCACATCTGAAACTTTGGTAGAATCAGGCGTTCCCAAATTGACCAATAAAATGCCTTTTTTACTCATTTAACTTAACGAATTTGCCTCCCAAATAATGGCGGCGTATACAATAAATCTTAAAAACCTAGTCAAAGAAATCCATAAAAATTTCTTGAAATTATAATTTACGGCGCCTATCAATATGCAAACCCCTGAAAAAGGAATTGGCGTTACCGCCGCTACAACAATCAAAAACCCTCCATATTCATTAAAATAAGATTCAACCTTTCCCAGATAGGTTCTTCGCAGATATCTATAAAATCGCGTGCCTCCAAATTTCGATCCTATAAAAAACCCCACGATACCCGCACAATAAGAAACAAGCATTAATGCCGCCACATGCTGCGCATACAGTTCCATGATTCCAGGGCGAACCGCCCAAAACATAAAAAATTCAGGCGGAATGATGCCAAAAACCGTTTCAGATATCAAAAATATAAGATAAATCGCTGCTGTATTTTCATAGAACGGACCCAACAATTCCTTAAGATCGAAACCAAAATGCTTTTGAACAAAAAAATACGCCCCTAACATGATGGCCAGCCAAAAAAAACCTCGTGCCAAATTTTTAGCTAAAAATTTGATTTTATTGTGCTTTTTTTCCAAGAGTTAATTGCTCATGATTACTGTGTAACAGAAATGATTCTTAAAAAGTTGCGCATCAAAAAGATCGCTCCACAATAATATCAATCAATCAAGACATCCTTTGCTTTACGAACTACTTTTTCTTTCAAATCAGTTGGTTTCTCTTCATGAAGACGCCAAAAAGGTTCCTTAAATTCTGTAAAATGACTATGAAAATCAATGATCGAAATCTTAATAGCATAGTTCAAGCGATTCATCGCTTCTTGATGATAATTCCCTCGATTTTGTGGATGATCTATAAAAAATTTAATAATAGGGAAACACCGCTTTCTAAATTCTTTCAAAATACTGTTCAAACTTTCTGGTTGCCGTTTTTTCTCAATGTCTTTCACCGCCTTCTCGCAGTTTTCAGAAAGTCCCTTAAGCAATGCGCTATAAATTTGATTGGGTTTAGATTTGGTCAGCTCATACTCCTGAGCCTTTTCATCACAGAACGCTTTAAAGATGCGAATGGCAGGTAAGCATTGGCGGGACTCTTTGAAGACGTTCGGTTGCCATAATATTTCTCTATAGGTAAACAAAGAAGGCAATAGCTCCGTGTCATATCCGGCTCCTTTTGCCAACTCCTTTACCGTCATCTCATCTAGATCCTCGACGCTTACATGTGCCGCATGGAGCGTAAACTTCCAACGAGACCCGTTAACATGTGCAATGGCAATAAAATTTCCGATTTGATTGATTGGAATTTCCATAATTTTTTAAATTTCGTTAAAATAATGATCATTTGTAACATGGCATGGCGAGTTCATTACTTTTTATCGGAGATTACTGAACATAATTCGTATAATTGAATCTATATGCAGAGAAAATGGGTACACACCGCTGCTGATCCCGCAAAAGCCAAGGCGCTCAGCGCAGAACTAAATATTGATCCCATAATTGGGAGTATATTGATCCAACGAGGAATTGAAACCTTTGAAGGGGCACGTACTTTTTTTAGGCCCTCCTTAGAAAGCCTCCATGATCCCTTCTTAATGAAAGACATGGATCTTGCGGTAAACAGACTCTCTCAAGCCCTTGCCCATCAAGAAAAGATTTTGATCTATGGAGACTATGATGTGGACGGGACCACAGCGGTCTCTGTTATGTATTTATTTCTAAAAAAATTCACCCAAAACATCGAATTTTATATTCCGGATCGTTATACCGAGGGTTATGGCATTTCTGAAAAGGGAATCAATCATGCTGCGTCCACTGGTTGTCACCTGGTGATTGCGTTGGATTGTGGTATTCGCGCCAATAAAATGGCCAGTTTAGCCAAAAAATTGAACGTTGATCTTATCATTTGCGACCACCATATTCCTGGGCCTGAACTTCCTGATGCCCTAGCCATATTGGACCCCAAGAGGTCGGATTGCCCCTATCCCTTTAAGGAACTTAGTGGATGCGGGGTAGGGTTTAAATTATTGCAGGGATTTTGTCTTCAAAATACCATCGACTTAAGCATCCTCTACCAATATCTAGACCTCGTCGCGGTAAGCATAGGATCAGATATCGTGCCGATCATCGGTGAAAATCGTATTTTGGCTTATTTTGGTATGCGGAAATTAAACCAAGATCCCAACCTAAGTCTCGCTTCCCTAATTAAAATTGCCGGAATCAAAAGTCCGATAAGCATTTCGGACGTGGTTTTTTATATCGGACCTAGAATAAATGCCGCCGGTCGAATGCGCCATGCATCCGAATCAGTTCAACTATTGATTTGCCAAGATCCCGAGCAGCTAGAATCCTTCTCAAACGGATTAAATCAAGTCAATAACCAACGCAAAGATGTCGATCAATCTATAACCGAATCTGCCTTACAAATGATTCAGGAAACGATAGCTGATCAAGCAAAAAGCACCGTACTATTTGATCCCAATTGGCACAAGGGGATCGTAGGAATTGTCGCTTCTCGGTGTATTGAAAAATATTATCGTCCCACCATTATACTCACCGAGAGTAACGGCGTAGCGACTGGTTCTGCTCGATCAGTAGATGGCTTTGACGTACATCAGGCCATTGGGCAATGTGCTGATCTACTTATTCAATATGGAGGCCATGCCCACGCCGCAGGTATGTCACTGGCCTTAACCAACGTCCCACACTTTCAAGAAAAATTTGAGCAGGTCGTGGCCAGTACAATTGATCTCGAGTCGCAAACACAAAAATTAATGGTGGATTCAATTGTAGCTCTTTCATTTATTAATTTTAAAAATTTCAATATCCTGACTCAAATGGAACCCTTTGGTCCTGCAAATATGCAACCCGTCTTTATTACCGAAAACGTACGGCTCGCAAAACCGCCCACCCTAATTAAAGAAAAACATTTAAAAATCGAAATCGGACATTCATCATCAGAAGTCAAATTTGACGCCATTGGATTTGGTTTTGGCGATCAGTTCGCGGCCATCGGCGCAGTAGAAACTTTCCAAATCGCCTATCATATTTCGCTCAACGACTTCAGGGGAAATAAAAGACTTCAATTAATCATCAAGGATATTAAATACTATAATTAATTTACAGGCTATGATGGAATTGAGAGCCGAAAATCTTGTAAAAAAATATAAGGGCCGAAAGGTAGTAAATGACGTCTGCGTGTCGGTAAAACAAGGTGAAATAGTAGGTTTATTAGGCCCAAATGGGGCTGGGAAAACCACTTCTTTTTATATGATTGTGGGCCTGATCAAGCCAAATGACGGTAAAATCTTTTTAGATAATAAAGACATCACCCACTTGGCCATGTACCGTCGTGCAAAAAAAGGTATTGGCTACCTGGCACAAGAGGCCTCGGTATTTAGACAGCTCTCTGTAGAAGACAACATCCTAGCTGTTTTAGAAATGACGACCCTTTCCAAAAAAGAACAATCAGAAAAACTAGAAACGCTCTTGGAAGAATTCAGTCTCACGCATGTACGGAAAAATCTTGGCATGGTGCTTTCCGGAGGCGAACGCAGACGTACGGAAATCGCCAGAGCCTTGGCTGTTAATCCTAAGTTTGTTTTATTAGATGAGCCGTTCGCAGGGGTTGACCCCATTGCCGTAGAGGAAATTCAAGGAATTGTGGCACGACTAAAAGAAAAAAATATTGGCATTCTGATTACCGATCACAATGTCAACGAAACGCTATCCATCACCGATCGGGCCTACCTGATGTTTGAAGGCAAACTCTTAAAGGCCGGTACCGCAGAAGAACTTGCCAACGATGAGCAAGTACGCCGCGTTTACCTAGGGAAAAATTTTGAGCTAAAACGAAAAATATAAATTGGCGCTTTTCAATTCGATATTTACCTGGATGATGAAAAAAAGAATTCACCAAATTGAGCTCTTTCAGAAATATCCATATGAAGTTCAAACAGAACTTATGGGATCGCTTATTAACAAAGCGGCCAAGACAGTCTATGGGCAAAAGTTTGGCTTTAGCAATATCCGATCCGTAAGTGATTTTCAGAAGCAACTTCCTATTCAAAACCATCAAGACCTATTTCCCTATATTGACCGTATCATGCATGGCGAAAAAAATGTTTTATGGCCAACTGAAATTAAATGGTTTGCAAAGTCATCAGGTACCACCAATTCCCGCAGTAAATTCATTCCCGTTTCAAATGAGGCATTGAATGATTGCCACCTCAAAGGCGGTAAAGACATGTTGTCCTTTTACTTTAATAATTATGAGGACACAAAAATGTTCACCGGCAAAAGCCTGGTAATAGGCGGAAGTCATCAAGTCAATCAACTTAATCAAAATGCCAATTCTTTCTATGGGGACGTTTCCGCTGTTTTGATAAGCAATCTTCCCTGGTGGGCACAATTGGTTAGAACGCCAAGTCTAGAAATTGCTTTGATGGACGAATGGGAAGCCAAACTCGAAAAAATGGTAGAGAATTGTCTCCATGAAAATGTAACGAGTATTTCTGGCGTCCCCACGTGGGCCATGGTGCTTTTAGAAAAAATTCTTGCCGCCAAAGGCGCTGATAATCTAATGGATATTTGGCCAAATCTTGAAGTGTTTTTCCACGGTGCAGTAGCTTTCGGCCCTTACGAAAGTCAATTCAAAAGACTGATTCCTAGTAATAAAATGCATTATTTGGAAACCTATAATGCCTCTGAGGGATTTTTTGGCATTCAAGATCAAAAAGATAGCAAAGACATGCTACTGATGCTTGATTATGGGATTTTCTATGAATTTATCCCCTTTCATGAAATAGACTCCGAATATCCCAAGGTATTAGACATCAGCAGTGTTGAAATAGGCAAAATTTATGCGTTGATCATTACCACCAATGCTGGCTTATGGCGTTATAGGATTGGCGATACCATTACGTTCACTTCGTTAAACCCCCATAGAATAAGAATTGTCGGCAGAACAAAACATTTTATAAATGCATTTGGGGAAGAGGTCATGATAGAAAACGCTGAAAACGCCATTTCCGTGGCTTGCATGAAAACAGCGGCCGAAATAAGTAACTTCACAGCGGGCCCTCGATATTTAAATAAGGGTCAAAAAGGCTGTCATGAATGGGTCATTGAGTTTCATCGCCGCCCAGATGACCTCAATCGATTTACCCAAATCCTCGATGAAACCTTACGAGAAATCAATTCTGATTATGATGCCAAACGACATAAAGATATCGCGCTAGTTAGCCCCATCGTCTATGTGGTAGATCCTGGCGTTTTTCATAATTGGATGAAAGGAAGAGGCAAGCTTGGCGGTCAAAATAAAGTCCCTCGCCTTGCCAATAATAGAGAATACCTAGATGAAATCTTAACCCTTATAGGTCACGCTCATCCTCCAGATAATTGACATAACGATCCCACTTTTCAATAACATTCTTAAAATCATCCGGCAACTCCGAATCAAAATTCATTCGCTCACGGCTAAAGGGATGTAAAAATCCTAATGTCTTAGCATGCAATGCCTGACGAGGGATAATGTTGAAGCAGTTTTGTACAAATTGTTTGTATTTGGTAAATAGGGTTCCTTTAAGAATTTGATCCCCGCCATAGGTAACATCATTAAATATGGGGTGACCAATGTATTTCATATGGGCCCTTATCTGGTGTGTTCTTCCCGTTTCGAGATTACATTGAACCAAACTCACATACCTAAAGGATCTTAAGGTGGTGTAATGAGTAACTGCACGTCGACCAAAATCGCCTAAAGGGAATGCGGTGGTTATCCGTCTATCTTTAAGACTTCTTCCTAGGGGCACGTCAATGGTTCCTTCAGCGGGATCTGGTTCGCCCCAGACCAAGGCATAGTAAGTTCGAGCAATCGAATGGTCATAAAATTGTTTGGCTAATTCATTCATCGCCACCTCTGATTTGGCAATTACCAATAGACCTGAAGTATCCTTGTCAATTCTATGTACCAAGCCAGGACGCCCCTCATTTCCTTGCATTTCTGGTAGTTGCTTAAAATGCCAAGCCAGCGCATTGACCAATGTCCCCTCCCAGTTTTTGTACGCTGGATGTACCACCATTCCGGCCGCCTTATGGATGATCAGAAGATGTTCATCCTCAAATCGAATATCGAGGGGTATCTCTTCAGGTATCAGCTCATCATTTCGCTGAGGCTCAGGAAAAACTACTACAATTTCATCTAGCGGTCTGGTTTTATAATTAACCTTAACCTCCTTTTCGTTGACGCGCACAAGTCCTGATTTAATCCAGTCCTGAATTTTGTTCCGCGTAGTACTAGGTAATCGCTCTATTAAAAACTTATCAATCCGTATTGGGGATTGCTTAGGGTCTATAACAATTCTAAAATGTTCGAATAATTCCTCTTCGATAAGGTCTGACTCACTATCTGACATACTGCAAATTTAAGTATACTTGTGATATGCTTATTGAAATTCCTAAAACTCCTGTCCAAGAGCTATTTGACCCACTTTTTGATCAAAAAAAGATTAGGGTTTTGATCAAAAGAGAAGATCAAAATGATCCACTAATCATGGGTAATAAATATAGAAAGCTCAAATATAACTTGTACGAAGCAGAAAAAATTGGCGCAGACACCTTACTCACCTATGGCGGTGCTTTTTCCAATCATATTGCGGCTACTGCCGCTGCCGGAAAAAAATACGGATTCAAAACGATAGGATTAATCCGAGGAGAAGAACTAACAAAGACGAGCAATAATACCTTGAAGAATGCGTCTGATTTAGGAATGAAATTAATTTTTTTGCCCCGCCCCGATTATCAGGAAATGAAAAATAGTTTGACCTATCCAAAAGACCTAGAATCTAATTTATTTGTCATTCCAGAAGGAGGCACGAATGGCGCTGCGATAAAAGGCTGTGCAGAACTTATTTCAGAAATTGACTGTTCTTATGATATTCTCTGTACTCCTGTAGGCACAGGTGGAACCCTTGCTGGGCTTTTAAAAGGGCTCCAAGGCACGAAAAATGTTTGGGGATTTTCTGCTCTCAAAGGGGATTGGATACATTCTTCAATCGCGAAATTACTTGAGTTGGAAAAGGTAACCGCCCCTAATTATCAACTATTCACTGATGAGCGCTTTGGCGGTTATGGCAAATACAATGAGTCACTGCTTCAATTCATAAAGCAGTTTGTTGAAACAAAATATATTCCACTTGAGCCGATTTATACAGGAAAGATGTGTTTCTTACTTTGGGAAATGATCAAAAATGATGAAATTGCCGCGGGATTAACATTACTTTTGCTCCACACGGGCGGATTGCAAGGAACGATAGGCTTTAATCAAAAATACAGTCAACATTTACCCGTATTGTAAGGCTCCTTATTTTTATGAAAAAATTGTATGTGTCATTATTGTTTTTAACCCTCTGTATCGTTGGGTGTAATTTAAACAAATTGGATTTTGATAACATTCAAAATCCACCCTATAAAGGTTTATTGGCCCAACCAATAGGTGAGGCTTTTTACACTTTAGTCGATTTGCTCCTTGATGGTGATTCCACTCAAGATATTCAATACGATGAATCACAACTTATTTACTTAAGTCTGAAGGTACAGGATACGCTTTCCTTGGCCAAGGAAAGCACTAATGAAGGCATGGATCTAACCATCTTCACCAAACAAAGCTTCGCGCTCCCCGCTATAAGCATTGAGAGTCCTCTATTTGAAACTTTCGAAAGTGGCTCTTTTTTGATAGAAAAACCTGAAATTATTTTCAATTTCACTAATGAATTACATCTTCCTACGGCCGTCGGCTTCACTTCGTTTTATGGGACCAAAATCAATAGTGACGGGGATACCCTGAGACGAGAATTACTTATATATAATAATTTTTATGATTACGCAACGGATGGCCTAATAGCCATTTCGAACCCCCAAATTGGGGCTACTAATGCAGAAATAACCATGATCACGCTGGATAAATCGAATTCCGACTTAGATGAATTTTTGAGCTGGACTCCTGAAATGATTTATATTGAACCCTTCATGGTAGCTAATCCGGATTTAAATGACGACGAAATATTGGATTTTAGCTCAGGAGAAACGTCTCCTGACAGAGCGTTTAATGAAGATGCAATGTTTTATAGTGGCATTGAGTTCAATATGCCTTTAACTGTTGTATTTGAGGACTTGGTCGTAGAAATAGAGATTGATTCGATATCAATTGACCTAGATCTATTAGAACGGATAGACTCCCTTGAATTTAAAATTGTAACCTATAATTATTTGCCCTTTTTTGGCACCTTGGATGTTCAATTTTTAAGTGCTGATTCCGTTGTGTTATTTACCATTAATAATGCCACCCAGATTATGGCGGCACCTTATTTAAATGCTAGTTATCAAGTCGAAAGCGCTCGAACAGAAGAGGCTTTTATCCCGTTAAGTGCCGCCGGTATCGCCGCGCTACCAAATACCGAAACCATAAAGTTACTTTTTACATTGAATTCCAGTGAAAGTGGCAGCTTAAATTACACACCACTTCTAAGTACCTATTATTTAGATGTCAAACTTTCTGTACTCGTACAACTCAATATCGATTTATGAAAAGATTTGGGCTAGGTCTTCTGTTACTTTTTTTCATAGTATCTGCTTCTGGACAAGGGGGCACTTCTTTTTATCATTTAGGAGGGGCTACTTTACAAAGTACCACCTACAATGCTTCCTATTTTCCGAATGGTACCTTTTTTATAGGGCTTCCTGTTATTTCAGGCGTTAACGTATACTTTAACAATCAGTTTAGCTACAATGACATTATCGCTGTTCAGGATGGCATAAAATCATTCGATATAGATAATTTACTCTCAACATTGGATATCAACAATGGCGTAAGCGCTCATACCAATATCAATTTATTACAATTAGGTTATCGAACTCCCTATGGCATAGGGTTAAGTTTTTTTATAAACGAAAAGATCGCTACCGACTTCATTTACTCAGACGAGATCCTGAATCTCCTTTGGAAAGGAAATGGGGGGTTAATAGGCAAGGAAATTAATTTTAGCGCGTTAGGGGCCAATATTAATTACTTCAGAGAGATCGGATTGGGGATGGCCTTTGAGACGACTGATAAGCGGCTAAAATTAGGTGCCCGAATCAAATATTTGCAGGGAATTGTAAACATGAATACCCCTGATAATCTTAAGGCTGTTGCGTCTACCTATGACGAATACTATCAATTAGACGTAAACTGGCAAAATTTAAAATTCCAAACTGCCGGTCTATCTCAATTCAAAGATGAGTCGACCAACAGCGAAGACGTAGTGAATTATTTGCTTTCTAATGATAATATCGGTTTTGGCCTTGACCTTGGCCTGGAATATCGAATAAAACCTAACCAATCAATTTCATTGGCGATAAATGATCTTGGCTTCATCGGGTGGAAAGAGAATGTTCAAACCTATGGATTAAATGATACCTCTTTTATTTATAACGGCGTCGATTTGCAAGGTGAAAGTATTATTGACTCCTTACCGACCTTCTCAGATGTTAAATTAGATACTACTTATGAGCAGTATACTTCGTTATTGCCTAGCAATCTGATCGGCAGCTTCACTTATACTCCATTTGATGGGACCGATGTTATTGCCACATTGAATACTAGAATCATAAAAAGTCATTTCAATACTGCTTTTGGTTTAGGTATCAGAAAAAAAATAAGTCCCAATCTCCTTGCCTCGGCGACCATTACCAAACTACCACAACAATTCGTTAATTTGGGAGTTTCCTTTGCCGCAAGTACCGGGCCTGTTCAATTTTACGCAGGTACGGACAAGATCTTTGGTTACTCCGTACCAAACATGAAATGGGCATCGTTCCAGTTTGGCATCAATTTGGCCTTTGGGCGTGGAGAAAATGGAGACTCTAAAGGTGAACAAAAAAGGTTCTTCAAGAAGGATGGTGTTCAAAATCAAGCAAAAGGTGTTGGAACTTACAGCTTACATGGCACAAAGATTAAGTCCAAAAGATATGAATCTATATACACCATTGTTCCCATTCAAAAAAAGCAAGAACGTGCAGGCATTTTTGATGGGAAAAACCGATTCAGACGCGCTGCAGCAATGATCAACAGTAATTCATCACGAGCCAATAAAGTTGGAAAGAAATTCAAAAACGTCCCGAATTCACCTAACCCGTCTAATAAAAAAGGGAAACCATCCAAACCGGCGAAACTCAAAAGGAAAAGATAATTAACCAAAAAGATGTGCCAAAACGTCTCTTAGAAGTTTCACACTAATAAGTTTTATTTTCAGTTTTCTATTTGCCTCTCCCGTTTTATTAGCTAAATAAATCTCCATAAACCCTAGCTTCTCAGCTTCCTTTACTCGACTTTCCAATCTATTTACGGTTCGAACTTCTCCACCAAGGCCAATTTCGCCTACAAAACAAGCCCCCCTTGAGATTATAATGTCATGATAGGAAGAGTAGACGGCAGCGCATACCGCCATGTCTATGGATGGATCATCAACCCTTATCCCTCCTGTGATATTTAAAAAAACATCCTGGGCACCTAAACGCAGCCCCATCCGTTTCTCTAACACAGCCAGCAACATGTGCAGTCGCTTCAAATCAAATCCAGTAGTCGTTCGTTGTGGGGTGCCATAATTGGCGGGGCTCACCAAAGCCTGCACTTCAATCATAAGTGGCCTGTTTCCTTCAATTGATGCACCAATAGCAACGCCAGAGCGATCGATAGATTGATCTGAAAGCAATATTTCTGATGGGTTCTTCACTTGCACTAGCCCCTCTTGCGACATTTGATAAATCCCTAGTTCCGAAGTCGATCCAAATCGGTTCTTAATCGTACGCAAAATGCGATATATATGATTGCGATCGCCTTCAAACTGTAGCACAGTGTCTACCATGTGCTCAAGTACCTTAGGGCCTGCAATGTTGCCATCCTTATTGATATGGCCAATCAAAAAGACCGGTCTATTGGATTCTTTTGCATACCGAAGCAACTGGCCAGTACAATCTTTGACCTGCGAGACCGACCCTGGAGCAGATTCAATCTGAACACTATGAATGGTCTGAATAGAGTCTATCACCACCAAATCTGGTTTCAATTGAGTTATATGATTGAATATTTGAGACAAGTCCGTTTCGGAAAGTAAGTAACATTTTTCAGAACGCACACCGATCCTATCTGCCCGCATTTTAATTTGCTGGGGACTTTCTTCACCAGAAACATAGAGAATTTTTAATTTAGACAGCTGAATAGCTACCTGAAGCATCAAGGTGGACTTGCCTATGCCTGGTTCTCCTCCAATTAACACCAAAGAGCCTCTTACAATGCCTCCTCCCAGCACCCGATCCAACTCCTCGTCTTGGGAAGAAATTCGATCTATGTTTTCACTGGTAATCTCTTGCACAAGTTGGGGCACTGCCCTTCTTTCCTGATCTCCCTTCCAAAGGGTCTTATTGGGTCCCTCCTTGACGGCAATTTCTTCAATATAGCTGTTCCACTCTAGACAAGAAGGACATTTTCCAATCCATTTTGCTGAGCTGGTCCCACAGTTTTGACAATAAAAAGTACTCTTTTGCTTGTTCAACAAATTGAATTTAGGTGAATCGCTAAATTATTGAGATTTTTTCATAATCGCCTCTAAAAAGTCACATCTGATTCCACATTATCGGCCCGTGAGCTCAACTCAATCAACACATACGTACGTAGGATCCCAACCATTTGATCTGATCCTTATAGGGAGCAATGGTTTCCTGAACATTAGGATCATTGAAATGACCATTTAATTCTATAAAAAATACATATTTGAACTTTGTCCCAATTTTAGCAGGACGACTTTCTACTTTACATAAATTAATTCCTGCTTCCCGAAACTTTTGCAAAAAAGAAACCAATGCGCCTGCTTCATCTGGCAATTTCGCAATTAATGATGTTTTATCTGCTCCACTCGGTTCATTATAGAATTTCTGACTAAGGATTAAAAATCGCGTAGTATTGTCTGCCGAATCTTGAATATTGTTGTACAAAATAGGAAGCCCATATTGTCTTGCGGCTATCGGGGCACAAATGGCCGCCGCATTTTTTTCTTCAAAGGCAATTTGACACGCCTTGCTTGTGGAGCTAACAGAGACCAACTTTACTTCATGATGAAAATAATCATTTATAAAATTCTTGCATTGCCTAAATGCAATGTCTCGACTAAAAATCGTCGTTACTTTGGATAAATCCTCCTCCAAAGTAGCAATTGAAAAATGAATAGGCAAGGCCATCTCGGCAACGATATTGAGTTGGTGCACCCCTAAGTAATCAATGGTTTCTTGGACGGTGCCCTCTTGGTTGTTTTCAATGGGCACCACGCCGTATTTGGCTCTTTCCGTTGCCACTGCCTCAAAAATAGAGGCTATAGACTCTAGCGGTATATAATCGCTTATACCTCCATAACGTGATTCTGCTGCTTGGTGAGTAAAGCTCCCCTCGGGTCCCAAATAAGCAATTCTCTCGGGAAGCTCATAATTTCGGCTTACAGCAAATATTTCTAAAAAGATTGCCTCTATGGCTGCTTTTGTTAAAGGCCCCTCATGCTGACGGGATAATCTTTCGACGATGGCCTTTTCTCTTTCTGGTCTATATATAGGCGCTTGGGTATGCCTTTTAAAGGCTCCTACTTCATTGACTACGCGTATTCTTTCGTTGAGTAATTTGAGTAATTGATCGTCAATCTTATCAATCTCTTTTCGTAAATCTTCTAACATAATACTAAATCAAGTAATAAATTTAAAAATCATTTGCCGGTAAACGAATTTTTCATGTGAATTCATTTGGTTCTCTTATTTTTGCACCATGCAAAGAGATTACAAAATTTTTGAATTAATTGCCAAAGAAAATTCTCGCCAGCTACAAGGCATTGAACTAATCGCCTCTGAGAATTTTGTTTCCCCGCAAGTAATGGAAGCCGCTGGCAGTATTCTTACCAATAAATATGCCGAAGGACTCCCTGGTAAAAGATATTATGGTGGCTGTGAGGTCGTTGATGAAATCGAAACTTTGGCAATCGAAAGGCTTAAACAACTTTTTGGCGCCACATGGGCGAACGTCCAGCCTCATTCTGGCGCCCAAGCCAACGCCGCGGTTATGCTCGCAGTTATCCAGCCAGGGGACAAAATATTAGGATTCAATCTTGCGCACGGTGGACATCTTACCCACGGATCCCCTGTCAATTTTTCTGGTAAAATCTATCGGCCGTATTTTTATGGTGTTGAAGAAGAAACCGGCCTTATAAATTGGGCACAAGTAGAAGAACAAGCATTAAAAGAAAAGCCAAAACTTATCATCTGTGGCGCGTCCGCTTACAGCAGAGATTGGGACTACAAAAGATTTCGTGAAATTGCCGATGAAGTAGGCGCCCTTCTTTTGGCTGATGTGTCTCACCCTAGCGGATTAATTGCAAGAGGATTATTAAATGATCCATTGGAATACTGTCACATAGTGACCACCACCACGCACAAAACCCTTCGAGGACCAAGAGGAGGTGTCATCATGATGCGCGATGATTTTGAAAATCCCTTTGGCCTCACTACGCCAAAAGGAAAACTAAGGATGATGAGCTCCATACTCGATTCTGGTGTCTTTCCTGGCACGCAAGGGGGCCCTTTGGAGCATGTTATTGGGGCCAAAGCCATCGCCTTCGAAGAAGCGCTTTCGGATGACTACATGACCTACATCATGCAAGTAAAAAAGAATGCTGCTGTAATGGCCAATAAATTAATTGAAAAAGGATATCACATTATCTCTGGTGGTACTGATAACCACCTCATGTTAATTGATTTAAGATCCAAAGGAGTTTCTGGAAAAGAGGCCGAAGCAGCATTAGGGAAAGCGGAAATCACAGTTAACAAAAACATGGTTCCCTTCGATAATCAATCCCCGTTTATTGCCTCAGGTATCAGAGTGGGTACGGCTGCTATGACCTCTAGAGGCTTCGAAGAAACGGATATGATCCGTATTGTTGATTACATAGATGAGGTCATTTCCAATACCTCAAATGAGCAAAAAATAGCAGCTATTAAAGCAGAAATTAAAACCTGGGTATGCGACTATCCTTTATTCAAATGATAGACCAATGCCATTAGATCAGATAGAAGAAGAGGCTGAAATGTCTTTTCTTGACCACCTTGAAGAATTAAGGTGGCATCTCGTTAGGTCTCTAATTGCCATTTTTGTTTTTACTATTTTGGCATTTGTTTCTAAAGAAATTGTTTTTGGACAAATCATATTAGGCCCCTCTAAAACAACGTTTTGGACCTATCGCATGCTCTGCGAATTGAGTGCTTATTTTTCCTCTCCGTCACTTTGTATTGAACAGCTCCCCTTTGTCATCCAAAGTCGCGAAATGACAGGCCAATTTTCAATGCACGTAACTTCCTCATTTGTTATTGGGCTCATATGTGCCTTTCCCTATGCTTTTTGGGAGATTTGGAGATTTGTTAAGCCTGGTCTTTATGATAAAGAAAAAAAAGCAGCCTCAGGTGCTACTTTTTTTGTCAGCCTGCTTTTTATGCTAGGTGTTTTCTTTGGTTATTTTGTAGTAACCCCTCTTTCCATAAACTTTTTGGCAAACTATCAATTGGATGCCTCAATCCTAAATGAGTTTGATATTATCTCATACGTCAATACCGTAATGACGCTTGTTTTGGCATGCGCCGTGCTGTTTCAACTCCCCATCGTCGTCTATTTTGCGACCAAAGCAGGCTTGGTTTCAGCTTCATTTCTCAAAACTTATCGCAAACATGCCATTGTCGCCATATTAATTTTAGGAGCAATAATGACCCCACCGGATCCATTTAGTCAAATATTTATCGCGCTTCCTTTGACACTTTTATATGAGGTTGGAATTGTTATTGCCTTAAGAATAGAGAAAAATGATCGTAAACAAGAATTGAAAAAATCAAAAACTTAATGCTATGAAAATTGCTATAGGGGGTGATCACGCGGGCTTTTTATACAAAGAACAATTGAAATCGTTTTTGGAGCCCCTCCAGTATGAAATCATTGATTTTGGCCCTTTCTCTGATGAAAGCGTAGATTATCCAGACTACGTCCATCCGTTAGCCGCCGCCGTAGAAAACGGTCTTGCTGCCTTTGGTATCTTAATTTGTGGAAGTGGGCAAGGTGTCTGTATTACGGCAAATAAGCATCAAGGAATTCGGGCTGCCTTGGTTTGGGAGGACGAAGTGGCAAAACTTGCTCGACAACACAATAATGCCAATGTCCTTTGTCTACCCGCCCGCTTTCTTTCCTTTGAAAAGGTGGCGCTTTTTGTAACCACCTTTTTAACTACCGATTTTGAGGGTGGCCGCCACCTGACAAGAGTCAATAAAATTAGTTGCTGATCTTGCGATAATATCCTTCCGCTTCTAATTCGTACTTGCTTCCCAAGTCCGGAAATGTCCTAAACAACAGGGGAACCTTTGACCAATCATCTATAATCACTGTCGGAAGCGCCTTGTCTATTGCTTTTATCATCGCTGCCGCCCTAATTGGATCTGATAACTCCTTGAGCCTTTGCTTTGAAAGGGCTGGATCGAAAAAAGGGCCCCTGATATCCCCTTCTCTCAATGCGTCCACGCGATCTGATAGTATCATAAACGACGACTCTGAGAATGATCGCTGCTTGGGCGTGACCGCCCACACGTCATTTTGCAATTGGTTATAAACTATATAGGGGGTGATTATTAGCGAAATAAAGATCAGGTTAGGAATAATCGCTCGAGCCCGGCGCTTTTTTATACTCAAAATGTAATGCGTTAAAAAAAAACTCATAGGAAGCCCAAAAAACAGCAACTGTACAGAAGAAAATTCAACATCTAGCCAAATCACTACCAAACTGCTTAAAAAGATCAACAACATGGTTTGTGCAATTTTAAGCTGAAAACTAGTCAATCTCCCTACAGCAAAAGTATTGAGCATCGCGTACAATCCCCAAAATATAGGGATTGCTAGGAATTTCATATTTTCAAAAATGTTAAAATAAACAACCCTGGAGCCAAAAAAACCCCTCATTATCAGCGAATCCCAAGCATAATAATGACTGTCATTCCAGTAGTAAAAACAATAAGCCATGACCAGCGGAATAAAAAATCCATTAAAGTAAAGCGCAACCCTTCTTAAGATCGGCGTACTAAAAATAAAAAAAGAAAGCAGCAGGGAGACAAAAAAAACAATCGCGGGTGGGTAAAATAACACCGCAATTCCCAAATAAAGACCCGCAATAAGAAAGAGATCATCGGTCACTTCATTTGCAATTCTTTTGAAGACATTATTTAACGCTAACAGGATAAAGGTCATCGCCATTAACTGAGGAGACAACGCCATAAAATCTGGGAAAGCTAAGACCATGAGCACAAAAAATAAAGCTGGCAGATAACTGCTCTCCTTATAAACCCTATTGCGAATCAAGAGCAAATTAAAAATAACGGCATTCAAGAAAATCAAGAGGGAACTAATGATGTGATGCGCCACCAACGATTTGCCAAAAAGAGCATCAAGCAACCAATACATAAAAACAGAAAGCGGGCCACAATAGTCATAAATCTCTTTGTACATCATAAACCCCTCATCCATCCGCTGACCAATCAATAGCCATTTGAGTTCAAAAAAGTTCAAAGGAACTCCTTGCCAACTCAAAATAGACCTCAGTACTATTAAGATTAAGAAAATTACTATTAACCTATTCGAATCGTTTACTCTAAAGAAGCGTAGCAAAGGACAATCTATTTATTATAAAAAAAGCAATCATTGATGACCAAAAGGCATTTGAATTCAAAAAGAGCAAATTAACAAATAAATAATAGATAATTTTGCCGTATGGAATCAAAGAGGCAGCATAAATACAGCCGTCAAATTCAAAAAGATCTTGGAGAAATCTTTCAACGCGATGTGCATCAATTCTTTCAGCAAAATCTTGTGAGCATTATGGGTGTAGAAACGGCCCCTGATTTGAGTTTGGCAAAAATATATTTCAGCGTGTTTCCTGTGAAAAATGGACCCGACGTTCTGGAAAACTTGAATTTAAAGAAAAGCGAAATTCGTGGAAAACTAGGCAATAAGATCGGCAAATACATTCGCAAAGTACCAGAACTTGCCTTCTTCATTGATGACACTGCCGAAGAAGCTAGTCGAATGGATCACATCATTCGCAAGCTGAACATTCCGCCAGAAAAATCATAAGTATTGAATACCTCATTTTTTATTGCTAAAAATTATTTCCTTTCGAAAAGGAAGAAAAGCTTTATTAATGTCATCTCTTTGATTTCAATGGTTGTCGTAGGCATTGGGACCATGGCCCTGATCATTGTGTTATCGGTGTTCAATGGGCTTGAGGGGCTACTAAAGTCCACCTATGGCAACTTTGATCCCGAAATAATTATCACACCAAAAATTGGTAAATCCTTTATTTATTCAGACACCTTAAGCCAAAAGGTACGTAGTATAGAAGCCGTAGACCTGGTAGCAATCATCATTGAAGACAATGTTCTTATAAAATACAACAATGCGCAAAGAGTGGTTCGCCTGAAAGGGGTTTCAGACGACTTTATCCATCAAAAGCGATTACAAGGCTCAATGGTATATGGTGATTTCAAATTGTCGGAAGGCAACCTCAATTATGCCCTCGTAGGAAGGGGTGTGCAGTTTGATTTATTGATCAATCCTAATAATGAGTTTTACTCCATCCAGGTATATTATCCAAACCAGATCAAGCCTGGATTGAGCAATCCCAGCAAAATTTATACCGTACAACAAGTAATGCCCGCTGGCATTTTTGCTATTGAAAAACATATAGATGAAAATTATCTGTTTGTTTCCCTCGAATTTGCTGCCTCACTGATGAATTATGGCACAAAAAGAACGGCCCTAGAAATAAGTTTAATTGAAGGTGCCGATGCCGCCGCTACCGCCAAAAAATTGAGCGCTCTTTTGGGAGATGACTTTAACGTTCTGACGGGGGATGAACTGCATGCCGACTTATTTAAATTTATGAAATGGGAAAAACTTATTGTGTTTTTGACTTTTTCCTTAATCATTGCCATTGCCTCCATAAATATCTATTTTTCACTGACGATGCTCGCGATAGACAAGAAAAAAGATATCGCAATCCTAAGTGCCCTAGGTGCTCCCTTTCGCATGATTCGCAATATTTTCTTGTATGAAGGTATGATCATCGCCTTTACAGGCGCTGGACTTGGTCTTTTGCTCGGCCTAAGCATCGCTAGTCTTCAGCAGAAATATGGCTTTATCACCATGGGTATGCAATCTGCTCTCATGAATGCCTATCCCGTCGAAATAAATCCACTAGATGTCTTTTTAACCGCAGGCTCTATCATCCTCATTACTTTTCTAGCGGCCATACAGCCTGCATTCATCGCAGCCAGAAATCTTTCTACTCATACCTTATAAATCTGCGACAATTGTGGTTTAAATACCTTAAATTCGAAGTTTTGTTCGCTGAGAATTCTAATGAAAGTTAATCCCGATCATCCCTTTAAAATTATTTATGCTCTTTATGAGCATCAGTATATCGGGTTCCTGTTTGAATCTTTTGCAGTACAGCTGAATGAGAATGGCAACCTCACTTTTACCCATCAAAATATTTCTTCAAAAAACGCCAAGGAATTCAATGCTGAATTAGATAAAAATGATTATTCGCTCATTGAAACAATGGATACCATGCAACATGAGGTCCTGGCCAGTTATTTCTCAAGAAAGAAATTAAAAACAGAAGAGTTTTTTCTAAAAACCTATGACCAAAAAAATGGAGATAAGGTTTTACAGCAAGAAATTGCCCATTACTTAGAAAAGCGCAGAAGCAAAATCATGCCTATGTTAATTGGCAAAAATGTTTATGAAATGGGTGCGGATGGAGAGCCTACCTTCAAGCGTATAAAAGTATTGTCTGAACAAGCAACAATCCTCTTTCATTTTAGAAAAAATGAAGAGAATACCCACTATTTTCCAACCATTAAATTGGATGGACAGCCCCTTGAATTTCGCCATCAAAACAGCCATATCATCAGTAATGAGCCCGCGTGGCTCATGGTAAATAACCAATTATTTACCTTCCAAATTCCGATAAGCGGGGGAAAACTGAAGCCTTTCCTTAGCAAGAAGTTTATCTTGATTCCCAAAAGTATGGAAGACACTTATTATCAAAAATTTATCGCTCCTTTAATCGCTTCTCATGATGTCTATGCAAAAGGATTTGAAATCAAAACAGAAGCTTTTGACCCGCAACCTATCCTGACGTTGTCCGAATTAAAGGTGGTAAAAACAAACCAAACCCTCTTTAATCAACGTGACCCTCAACAAACTGAATCAAAAATTCTCCTTGAGCTAAGCTATCGTTATGGGAACTATAAATTTAAAGCGGATCAGCTTTCGAAGGTAAATGTGTCAGTAAAAAAGGAAAAAGAGCAATATACCTTTTATCGCATAAAGCGGAAAAAAGAGAGAGAAGTTGCATTGCTCAATTTTTTAACCCAAATAGGTCTCAGTTTAAAGAACTCACGCGTAACCCTTTCCGCTCCCGCAGCTTTTGAATGGCTTAATCGTAATCAATCCATTTTGAATGAAAATGGATTTACTATTCAGCAGAGTGCCGGAGACGATAAGAAATATTTTTTGGGTCAATCCAAAATTTCCATCCGTATTGAAGAAAAAATAGATTGGTTTGACATTAAAGCCATCATCTCTTTTGGTGATTTTGAAATCTCCTTCATGGAAATAAGAAAACTAATCATCAAGGGAAAAAATGAAATTACTTTACCAAATGGTGAGATTGGCATCATTCCCTCCTCTTGGGCAGAAGAGTATAAAGACCTCTTCATGTTTTCAGAAAATGATGGCTCCGAATCAAGGTTGCAAAAACACCATGTCGCCCTTGTTCAAAACCTCAAAGAGCAGCAAAATGCACAAGTAATTATGAGCAAAAAGCTCGAAAAGCTTTTGGCATTCAACCAAATTGAGGAAAAGCCACTGCCTATAAGCTTTAAAGGGGTCTTACGTCCTTATCAAAAGGCCGGTTTTGACTGGATGTTATTTCTAAATGAATTTAATTTCGGCGGATGCTTGGCAGACGATATGGGCCTCGGAAAAACCATCCAGACATTGGCCTTACTCCAATATGAGCATGAACTAAATCCTGGAACGACCAGCTTACTCATCATGCCAACCTCTTTAATTTATAATTGGCACATTGAAGCAAAAAAATTTACTCCAAATTTAAATGTCTTGGTCTATACAGGATCCGACAGAATCAAAGATGTCTCTCGCTTCTCAAAATATGACCTGATCATCACCAGTTATGGCATTAGCAGAATAGACGCTAGCAAGATCCTCAGCCAATTTTTCTTTAACTACGTAGTCCTAGACGAATCGCAGGCCATCAAAAATCCCGATTCATTGATTTCGATGGAGGTAAGGAAATTGAGATCCCGTCGAAGGCTCATCTTAACGGGTACCCCCATCGAAAACAGCACACTCGATTTGTGGTCTCAATTGTCCTTTGTGAATCCAGGATTATTGGGCAACAAGAGCTTTTTCAAAAGCGAATATCAAATCCCCATTGAAAAGCGTCAAGATTTTAATAAAACCTTACGCCTCAATGCCTTGATTAAGCCTTTTATCCTAAGGAGAGATAAGTCTCAAGTGGCCAAAGATCTACCCGAAAAAACCATCAGTATCAAATATTGCACACTGACTGAGAAACAAAAAGAGTATTATGAAAGCGAAAAGAGTCTTTTTCGAAATCAAATCTTAACGAGTATCGAAAAAGACGGCTTGAAAAAATCTCACATCATTTTACTACAAGGACTCACGCGGTTGAGACAAATCGCAAATCATCCGGCCATGGTAGATGAGCATTATACCGGTGATTCGGGAAAACTTGAAGAAATCATCTATATGCTGGATAATGCTCTTGGAAAAGACCATAACATTTTGATTTTCTCACAATTTGTAAAGCACTTGAAAATCATCAAAAATCATCTAATTACTCAAAAAATTCCTTTCGCTTATTTAGATGGGTCTATAAAAGATCGTCAAAGTGAAGTAGAAAAATTTCAGAACAATCCAGAGGTTAATGTTTTTTTGATCTCATTAAAAGCAGGTGGATTGGGCCTGAATTTAACCAAAGCAGATTATGTTTTCTTATTGGATCCTTGGTGGAATCCTGCGGCCGAAGCACAGGCCATTGACCGTGCACACCGAATCGGACAGAAAAATAAAGTCTTTACTTACAAATTTATCGCCAAAGACACTTTAGAAGAGAAAATCCTATTACTACAAAATTCCAAAATAAGATTGGCCAGTGAGCTTATCTCCGTTGAAGAGAGTTTTGTGAAAAGCCTTACTACCACGGATATACAAAAGCTTTTTGAGTGAGTTCTCTGCTCCCTAAAACCTTTCGACCTATTGGCTCTTAATCCATTCCACCTTCTGTTCAATCGGACCTCTTTTTCCTGCCTTAAGCGGTTCATCAGTTTTCCCTAAGTAAAAAAATCCCATTAAACGGTCCTGCACTCCCAATTGTAAGGCTGCGTTGGCTTCGGGCATATACGTCATCCCTCCGGTACCCCAATAAGCCCCTAATCCATATGCTGTTGCTGTCAAATACATATTTTGGACGGCGCATGCTACCGCGGAAATTTCTTCTATCTCTTGGATTTTCACCTCCAAACTGCGTTTCATGATAATCGCAATTACATGAGATGCCTTTTGAGGACTCGTTGCCAAGTTGTGATACTTTGCTTCTGTAAACGTCCCGTCCTGATCTGCCCTTGTTTTATATGTCTCTGCCTGTAACTTACCGAGGGTTATCAGTCCTTTTCCTGTATACACTTTAAAGCGCCAGGGTTCAGTCAATTTATGGTTGGGTGCCCAATTGGCATTTTTCAAAATTTGCCAAATCACTTCATCCTCGATTTGTGTTCCATTATAATCCTTAAGAAAAACAGATCTTCGCGATTGAATAATTTCATTTAATATCAAAGAATTCATATTATTAATTATTGATTTGAAAGCGGAATTTAACCATTGATCTTGAATGATGCTAAAAAGAACGACCCTTTATTTAGCAATAGGATTCTCTACACCGGTTCTCGAGAGCGTCCCAACAGATCAAGATGCAAATACCCTCTTTTTTAACGTAAGAAAATGTTCTTGGCGATAGCCCCCCCCCCTCCTCCTTTTTAACGCCGCCCATGAGGTTCTTGTTTAGGAATTTTTCTTTATCCTCCTAGAAAAACAACCGAATCCGCATACCTTTACTTCCATGAGTGACCGTCCTTCAAAATTATTTTTACTCGACGCATTGGCATTGATTTATCGATCTCATTTCGCCTTAAATAAAAATCCAAGAATTAATTCAAACGGCATCAATACCGGTGCTATTATGGGCTTTACCAACACCCTCCTAGAAATCATTAATAAGGAAGCACCTACTCACATCGGAGTCGCCTTTGACACCCCTGCCCCTACCTTCCGGCACGAAGCCTATCCAGCCTATAAAGCGCAACGCGAAAAGCAACCAGAAGAAATAAGAATTGCAATCCCCTACTGCAAAGACATTGTTAGGGGTTTTGGCATCCCTGTTATCGAATTAGATGGGTTTGAGGCGGATGATCTTATCGGCACCCTAGTGAGGCAAGCAGGGAGCAGCTATCAAATATTTATGATGACCCCTGACAAGGACTATGCGCAATTGGTAAATGAATATACTTTTCTGTACAAACCAGCCTTTATGGGCAATGGCGTTGACATTCTCGGAATCCCCGAAGTCTTACAAAAATTTGACATTCAAGAAGTCCATCAGGTCATCGATATTTTAGGCCTTAAAGGAGATGCCGTTGATAACATACCTGGTATTCCAGGTATCGGGGATAAGACGGCGTCCAAATTACTGAAAGAATTCGAAAGTGTCGAAAACATCGTAGCTAATACGCACTTACTCGTGGGAAGTGTTAAGAAGAAAGTTGCCGCCTTTGGCGAGCAAGGAATCTTCTCGAAACAATTGGCTACTATCAAGACCGATTGTCCCATCAGTTTCGATGAAAAAACCATGCGGTACACAGGCCCTATCGAAAAATTAATTGTCCCTATCCTTCAGGAACTCGAACTAAGAACCATCGCCAAAAGAATCTTCGGAGAAACTGCCGCACAAAAAACAATCTCAAGTCAACTTGGTCTTTTTGATTCGCCCGCATCACCTAGCGCCGCACCATCGGATGAGCTTAAAAAAAACATCTCCTCTACTCCACACAATTACCAAAGCGTAACCACTGAAGCAGCGCGCAATACGCTTATTAAAAAGCTTTTGACGTTAAAGGAGTTTTGTTTTGATACAGAAACAACTAGTTTGGACACCATCGAGGCAGAACTAGTCGGTCTTGCTATTTCATATGAAAAAGGAACCGCTTTTTACATCCCATTCCCTGAAGATCGCAAATCAACACATTCCCTGATTAATGAATTCAGACCTGTTTTTGAAGCCGAAGAAATTCTAAAAATCGGCCAAAACTTAAAATACGATATCCAAATACTTCGCAACTATGATATTGAAGTAAAGGGTAAAATATTTGACACCATGTTGGCACATTATCTCATCGATCCAGAGCAAGCCCATGGCATGGATGCTATGGCAGAAGCCTATTTAAACTATGTTCCTGTAAGCATCGAGAAGCTCATCGGGCCAAAAGGTAAAAATCAAAAAAACATGCGAGACGTGGCCCTGGCAGAGGTGTTGGAATATGCAGGTGAAGATGCTGATATCACGTTACAATTGAAAGAAAAGTTGGCCATCGAAATCTCTGAAAATCACCTAGACAAACTGTTACACGAGGTAGAAGAACCTTTGTCTTTTGTACTGGCCGATATGGAGTATAGCGGGGTAAGCATCGACCAGGAAGCTTTGAGCGCCTTGAGTAAAGAACTACTGACCGAAAGTCTTCGGGTACAAACTGAAATTTTCGAAATCGCTGGAGAAACATTCAATATAGGTTCCCCTAAGCAATTAGGTGCCATCCTTTTTGATAAGCTTAAATTGATTGAGAAGCCCAAAACTACCAAAACAGGACAATATGCCACCGGCGAAGACATTCTTTCCAAACTTGCCCATGAACACGCGATTGCCGATAAGATTTTGGAATTTAGGGAATACCAAAAACTTAAATCAACCTATGTTGACGCCTTGCCCAAAATGGTCAGTCCAAAAGACCAACGGGTCCATACGGATTATAGACAAACGGTCGCCGTTACTGGTCGCTTAAGCTCCAACAATCCCAATCTGCAGAACATTCCCATACGTACCAAAAAAGGACGTGAAATTCGAAAAGCCTTCGTGACAATAAGTGATGACTTTCAATTACTCGCTGCTGATTACTCTCAAATAGAATTGAGAATAATGGCAGATTTCTCAAAAGATGAAAGTATGATGGCCGCTTTTAGAGCCGGTAAAGACATCCATGCCAATACTGCCAGTAAAGTTTTCGGTGTCCCCTTAGAAAGTGTTGATCAGGACATGCGTCGTAAAGCCAAAGAAGTAAATTTCGGAATTATCTACGGCATGTCCGCCTTTGGATTGGCACAAAATATTTCTGTCTCAAGATCAGAAGCTAGTGAAATTATAGCCGCCTACTGGAAAGAATTTCCATCTGTGCGATCGTACATGGACCAGTGCATCGAACTTGCCAAAGAAAGGGGATACGTAGAAACCATTTTAGGACGTCGTCGTTTTTTGAGAAATATCAATTCGGGTAATTTCACCATGCGCGGTTTCGATGAACGCAATGCCATCAATGCCCCCATTCAAGGTTCTGCTGCGGACTTAATCAAAGTCGCTATGATCAATATTCATAAATGGATGAAAAGTGAAAAGCTCAAATCCAAAATGCTCATGCAAGTGCATGATGAGCTTGTTTTTGAAGTCCATCATTCAGAAATTGAAGTTGTAAAGCAAAATGTTAAAGAAATGATGATGAATGCCATTAAAATGGACGTACCTATGGATGTTGGCATGGGCTTGGGACGCAATTGGCTTGAGGCACACTGATAATAATTAAACTACATGAGCACTATACCTTCTTGGAGCGATATAAAAATCGCACATTCTCGGATAAAAAAATACATTACCGAAACCCCCACCATCACCTCCTCCACGATTGATGATATCACCGGAGCTACCCTTTTTTTCAAATGTGAAAATTTTCAAAAAACAGGATCGTTCAAAATGCGTGGCGCCTCAAATGCCATTTTTTCTTTGCCCCCCGAAAAGCGCCTCAATGGATTCGCGACGCACTCATCAGGAAATCATGCTCAAGCCGTTGCATACGCCTGTAAAACCGCCGGTGTTAAGGCTTATATTGTGATGCCACATAATGCGCCCAAAGTTAAAATTGACGCCGTACGAAATTACGATGGAGAGATCCATTTTTGTGAGCCCAACGAAGCCGCTAGACTAAAAACTTGTCAAGACATCATCGCTAGAACTGGTGCCGTTTTCATACCTCCCTTTGATGATGCCGCAGTAATAACGGGTCAGGCTACTGCTTCGAAAGAATTATTGGAATCGATCCCCGATTTAGATTTTATATTGGCCCCAGTCGGTGGCGGTGGATTAGCCTCCGGCACTGCCCTTACCGTCAAATACATTTCTCCCACTACGCAAGTCATATTAGGTGAGCCGGAAATTGTGAACGACACCTATCTTTCCCTAAAAGCTGGAAAAATCATCCCCGTCACCAATACCAACACCATTGCCGATGGTCTTAAAACCACCATCGGAAAATTAAACTATGAGATCATTAGCGCAAATGTGAAAGAAGTAATCCCCGTTTCTGAAGAAGAAATCATAGCTGCTATGCGCATGATCTGGGAGCGAATGAAAATCATCATAGAACCCTCTTGCGCCGTCCCCTTTGCTGCCGTACTTCGCAGGAAAGAACTCTTTCTTGGAAAAAAAGTAGGTATCATTCTGACAGGAGGTAACGTAGATTTGGGGAATTTACCGTTCTCTTAACGGCCGAAAGACCGTTAAAATAATCGTTTTGGGGTGTATTGCGTCATTTAATTTTGTTTCGCCATATTTACCTGGAAACTTCAATAAAAAATAAATGAGTAACTCTCATGGCGCGTAATATTTTTGTCATTGGCAATCCCGCCTCAGGGATTGGAAAAACCAAGGCTACACTGGCTCAAGTGGCCACCTTTCTTGCTTCTAAAGGATTAAAATTCAGGATTTTTGAAACCCTACCTGATTTGCGTGGCACTCAAACCGTAGCGCAATATCTTGACCCTTCTTACACCGATTTGATGATCGTTGGAGGGGATGGAACCATCAATGAAGTAATCAACGGCATGACGCTTGACCTACCTGTTTCGTTCATTCCGATGGGAACCGGTAATGATTTCGTAAAAAACATCAACATTGGCCATACCCTTGTAAGTCAACTCCATACCGCTGTGCATGGGGTCATTTCAAGAATTGACCTCGGTCTCTGTAATGATCGAAAATTCATAAATGGAGTAGGAATCGGTTTTGATGGACAAATTTCAGCAGATATGCTACAACATCGCGTCCCTTTTCTCTCCGGTCATGTCAAATATTATTACCATGTCCTTCGTATTTTGGGCTCTTACCGACCACGTATATTTGATTTAACCATTGATGAGTTACAAAAAAAACAAAAAATGATTCTGCTCACCGTTGCCAAAGGGACCACTTTTGGTGGGGGATTTCAATTGACCCCTCACGCAAAATTAGCTGATGGAAATCTTGCCATATGTACCATTGGGACGCTTTCCCCACTGATGCGATTTTTAAAGATCCATACCCTCCAGAACGGAACGCATGACCGCTTGAAGGCCGTTTCTTTGTATCATGCCCGTAAAATCACCATAGGCGCCAATCCTCTATTGGAGGCGCATATTGACGGTGAATACTTTAATAAGCCCCCCTTTCAAATAAGCGTGTTACCCGCAGCCCTTCAGATCAGGACTTCTTAATTTTATATTGATTGCGACTACTGAACCACCTATATCCGATGCCCGCCAATACGATTAAAATAATGGAAATGAACTGTGAATGGGAAAGTACCTCATCGATAATAAATCCTCGTCGAAGATCTCCACGAAGAACCTCAATTACCGATCGCCCAAACGCATAGAGCATCACATACAAGAAAAATAATTGCCCCTTAAACTTTTGAACACGTTTTACCTGCAGCAAGATCAAAAAGATGCCTGCCAGCAAAAAAAACTCATATAGCTGCGTCGGATGTAAAGGAGTATCCAGCGGCTTGGCCTGCGATTTATCCGCAGAAAAAGTAACCCCCAAAAAGGAATTCGTAGGCAAGCCATAACAACACCCCGCAAAAAAACAACCCAGACGACCGAACCCATGAATGATCGGAGCCAAAATGGAAATAATATCCATCATCGGCCATACAGGCCACTTTTCTGTTCGGAAAAACCAAATTAATGTGGGTACAATAAGTATAAAGGATCCATAAAATACAAATCCTTGGCGAAAATTCTTTAGTAAATTAGCGGGTGTTCCGAAATAGAATTGGGGATCTTCCAAATAGAAAAATAACTTCCCCCCAATCACTGCGGCTGAAATAATCAGAATGGTTAGGGTCTGTACCTTTTCAGGCTCAATACCCAATTCGGCTTTGAATACTTTAGCACCAAAGGCATAGGCCGTAAGAGCGCCTATCATAATCATAAACCCATACGCATAAATGGTAATTCCTCCGATATGTATTAATTCTGGATGCATCGCTTATATAAAAGAATTTTGTTTTTGGGGTATGGAACTATCATAGACACGTATGGCTACAACATCTGCCGTAACAGTAATGATGCCCGCACTTGACAATGTGCATTTTAAGATGGTTTTTTTTCTCGCTACCGATACAATCTGCGCGCTTAAAGTCACCAATTCATGGGTTGAAGTAGGCTTCATGTAAGTTACATTTAAACCGCCAGTCGCATATCTATAAATCGGGGTTGAATCCAATGCCCTAGCCTCTTGTTGATAGGCGTAAGCCATCGCAGTGCCCATACAATGACAATCAATAAGTGCAGCGATTATCCCCCCATTCAACAAATTTGCCCATCCATGGTATTTTTCATCCGGCTGCCATATACAAATGGCGCTGTCTCCCTCCCAAAAACTTTTAATGCGCAGTCCTTCTGGATGTTGCGATCCACAACCAAAACATACATTGCCCGGCATATAATCTTGAAAATATTCTTTATCGTTCATTAGAGATTCTTACACTCAGGCTAAATTACTCATTCAAACTCTTTTTTTGACATGATCCATACATTAGATTTAAAATTTCAAGGTTATCCAGCCTCCATTGCTGCATTTCTTATCGAAACCTCCGAAGGCCCGATACTGATAGAAACTGGCCCACACTCAACATTGAGCGCGCTGGAAAAAGAGATCGTCCGTGTAGGTTTTCAGTTAAAAGAAATTCAACACGTCTTTTTAAGTCACATCCATCTGGACCACGCCGGAGCCGCCTGGGTATTGGCGCAAACTGGCGCAACAATCTATTTACATCCTTTTGGAGAGGCTCATTTGGCCCATCCTGAAAAATTAATGGCTTCGGCCAAACAGATCTATCAAGATCAAATGGACGTCTTGTGGGGGCAAATGAAACCCATACCCGAGGCCCAACTAAAGCCCGTGACCCACTTACAAGCTATCCGAATTGGCGACACCCTTATAAGGGCATTACACACGCCCGGTCATGCCAAACATCATATAGCTTGGGAAATCGGAGATACCATCTTCACTGGCGATGTGGCAGGAGTAAAAATAAAGGACGGCCCTGTGGTCCCTCCTTGCCCTCCTCCTGATATTAACTTAGAAGACTGGATCGAATCAATAAACCTCATTATCGACCGAAAACCAATAGCGATTTACCTCACCCATTATGGGCGGATTGAAGCTATAGAAGACCATATGTCACAACTTAAATCTGTGATGCATGATTGGGCAGATTGGATAAAAAATTACTGGGATAAAGGATGGACCGCCGAACAACTCACCCCTATGTTTAGCAAATACACCACCGAGCAACTCTTGACAATGGGTGTAGACGAACTCGGGGTTAAACAATATGAAGCCGCTAATCCTTCATGGATGAGTGTGGCTGGACTCATCCGTTACTGGCATAAAAAATCTCAATAACTTCATTTCTGATGATATCAAATTTATTGGGGCAGATCGTCATAATTTGACTGGCATCAAGTAGCATCATCAGATTCCTCAGAAGATTTCTATAATTTTACTTTTATGGATCGTAGAAATTTTATCAAATCAAGTACTCTAATCGGCGTGGTCCCCATGCTCTCGTCTTTTAAGATAACTTCGAGCGTCATCAAACCCAATGCCCTTAAATCAGGAGCCCTTGTTGGCGTAATCTCCCCGTCAAGTTCCATCAGCGAGTTACAGTATAAAAAGCTCCTTGAAAACTTTGGGGTTTTGGGATTAAAGCTCGTTCAATCAACCCATTTAAGAGCACATAATGGATTTCTCGCAGGTACGGATGAACAAAGAATTGAAGATCTTCACGCGATGTACCAAAACCCTAAAATCTCCGCCATCATCTGTGCCCGGGGAGGGTATGGTGCCACTCGATTATTGGACCAAATAGATTATTCCATTATCGCGGCGCATCCCAAACCCTTAATTGGCTATAGCGATATTACTGCCTTGCTCCTTGCCTTTTACAAAAACTGCGGACACGTCGGTTTCCATGGCCCTGTAGGCGTTTCCACCTTCAATGAATACACTTTAAGTCATTTTAACGCCGTTTTGACCAATGGCGAAAAGATCAAACTAGCCCCGAATACTCCCAATATCATTGTCCCTGGAAAGGCCTCGGGGAGACTCATAGGAGGAAATCTATCCCTATTGGTCAGTATGATCGGCACGAGACATGACCCTTCCTGGAAAGATCATATTTTATTTATTGAAGAGGTCTCTGAGTCTACCTATCGCATCGACCGCATGTTGACCCAACTGCGGTCCTCTGGGAAGCTTCGCGGGGTAAAAGGTATTGCCTTGGGCAATTTCACCAAAGGTGATACATTGCCAGGTGATCCTAATTTCAAATATTCAATTGCATTAAATGAGGTGTTTCATGATCGCCTCGGGGATTTGGGAATTCCAGTACTCGCTGGATTTTCTTTTGGCCATGAGGAGGATAATGCCACACTTCCTATTGGCATCTTGGCATCATTAGATACAGAAACAAGTCAATTAGCCCTTTTGGAATCGGCTGTCAAACATTAACTATATAGAACCAATTTTCGAATCATCTAATAAATACTTCTGCTAATTTTGTCTCCATCAAACCCTTTTCATTGGCTCACATCCATATCAGTCCCTTAATCCTTTTGAAACATGACTCTCGATGACATCAATAATTTTATCGGTGATATAGACCTAGAGCTCCTTGACCAACTACTAAAGGGGAACTTTTCCCAGCGTCATACTATTTTAGAAATTGGTTGTGGGCTGGGCCGCAATATGATCCCTTTTCTAAACTTAAAAAAAGCCCTTTATGGTATAGATATCGACCTGGCCAATGTGGAAGTCTGTCGCATTATTGCCCGCTCCTTGGGGGGTAATCCTGCCTATATTAAGCAGTCGGACGCCAGTATGATTCCCGCTGAAAATGATTTTTTCGACGCCATCATTAATTGCCGTGTCATGCATTTTGCAACGTCCATCAAGGTATTTAAAAAACAATGGGAGGAACAAATTCGGGTTTTAAAAAAAGGTGGATTACTTTATATGAGCATGGATGCCATTCTGCAAAACGAAGATATCGCAGTAAAAATCACCGAAGACATTGCCCAATTCAACGATCAATCGCTACGCCTTGTTTTGACTGAAAAATTGCTAGAACAAATCCAGCTAACTACCCACTTTAAATTGCTGGAACCTATTAAAACCATTCGTTTTAACAATGAACACGCCCATGCCATTCTCGTTTTAGAAAAGCGTTGATCTCACAAACGTCTTGAATTCATTTCCCCATTCTTTAATTTAGCACTATCTTTAAATTCCAAAATTGAACCCAATCGCACCCTATGAAAAAAGTTACCTTTTCAGCTAAAGCACGCTATAAATTTGACAATTTCGTTTCAAAAGGCACTGGTCAAATGATCTATGGACTTGGGCTATTTTCTGTCGCCTTTATCTTATTTTGCTCAACCTTATTATTATTTGTTGGTTTTCGGCCAGAGGGTTCAGATGGCATGAACCTTCCTGAATCTATTTGGCTGAACCTTACCCACGTGTTAGATCCTGGAACGGTCGGTGGTAACGAGGGTGGCTGGCCTTTTCTGATCTTCATGATGACCGTGACGCTTACCGGTCTGATCATTATTACGATTCTGATTGGATTGATTTCCAACGGTATCATGGATAAAATTGAAACACTTCGCAAAGGCAGGTCATTTGTCATTGAACAAAATCATGTCGTTATTTTAGGCTGGTCGTCAAAAATATTTACTATTATTTCTGAATTAATCATTGCAAATGCTAACCGAAAAGATGCTGCAATCGTCATATTAGCCGATAAAGACAAGGTGGCAATGGAAGACGAAATCAGGGATAAAGTCAAGTCTTTTGATACCACTCGCATCATTTGTCGAACGGGCAATCCGATCGATTTGGATGATCTTCAAATAACCAACCCCACCGAAAGTAAGTCCATCATCATTTTAGATAAAGACAATGCCAGTTCTGATTCCCAAATCATCAAGACCATCGTGGCCATTACCACCCACTCGTTTAAAAGGGCAAAACCTTATCACATTACCGCAGAAATCAAAGACAGAAAAAATCTTGAGGTCGCAAAAATGGTGGGCAAAAATGAAGTCGAACTTATCTTATCTGATGAAATCATTTCAAGAATCATGGTTCAAACCAGTCGTCAGTCAGGATTGAGTGTGGTCTATGTAGAACTTATGGATTTTGATGGCGATGAAATTTATTTTGCTGAGGCGCCTAGTTTGATTGGTAAAACTTATCGAGAACTTCTTTTTGCTTATCACGACTCCGCGATTATTGGAATTCATTTAGCCAATAACTCGGTTGTCCTTAATCCACCAATGGATTCCGTTTTTGCACTCGGGGACAAAGTCATAGGCATCACCGAAGACGATGACACGTTGATTCCAGATGAAAAAAAGGCTATCGATATTCAAGATGACAATATCCTCTATACTGAAAAGGAACCTGCCCATCCCGAAGACATTTTGATACTCGGTTGGAATTTCAGAGGCACACTAATCATTTCTGAACTCGACAATTATGTTAGCCCAGGTTCAAATGTAAAAGTGGTTTCAAAATTTGAAGAATCAAAACTTGAAATAGAACAACTGCAAACCGAACTTAAAAACATCACCTTGACCACCGAGCTTATGGATACCACTGATCGGGCCTCCTTAGAGCAATTGGATTTGGCTACCTTCAACTATGTGATCTTATTGAGCTACAAGAGCCATTACCCGATTCAAGAAGCAGACGCTCAAACCTTAATCACCCTACTCCATCTAAGAAATTTTTCCGAACGAAACGAAACGAACTTCAAAATCGTCAGTGAAATGTTGGATATGAAAAACAGAATATTGGCCAATATCACTAGCGCCGATGACTTTGTGGTCAGCGACAACTTGGTCAGTTTGTTGATGAGTCAGGTAAGTGAAAACAAATTTTTAATGCGTGTTTTCGAAGAATTATTTAATTCTTCCGGATCAGAAATTTACACACGAGACGCCGCTGAGTATGTACAAATAGATACCCCTGTTAATTTCTATACCATACTAGAGTCTGCTGCTAGAAGAAATGAAACGGCCATTGGCTACCGCAATATGAAGTATGCAAAAGACATAAAAAAAGGATATGGCGTAGTTGTGAATCCGGCAAAATCAGCTTCCCTCATCATGAATCCTGGAGATACCATTATCGTAATCTCTCAAAGATAACTTTTTGGCACGCAATACTTTTTGTATTGTTATTTCTCAAAAAATAATCCTTAAGAGATAATTAATAGTATTCTAAAAAGGAAACTTGTTAACTTTGGAACAAAAATTTAGAGCTATGGCAATGTTAGGCGTTATCGGTTTTCTTTTTGTATTGGCAATTGTGTGTCCCTATATTTTACCTAATGAAAAGGTAAGTTCCCACAAAAGAGATCACATCAAATAAATTAATTGCATTTAGGCATTTTTACCTTTTTCATGATCGTGCACCTTCTTGGCATCGATCATAGATAGCGCTACCACAATACCTAGTAGGATCACCACAATGTTGACAAATAAGTTTACGCCATCAGTCACGGCAGGATTTGTAATTTCCATTTGAATTCAATTTAGCCGTAAATATAAATCAAATAATTGCTTCTTTTAAGGCACGCAACAATCTTTGCACATCTTTTTGATCATTATATACATTTGGAGAAATTCGAAGCACATTTCCTCTAATAGAAATGTTGATTTTATGAACTGATAACGCCTTTTTGACTCGATCCATTTCAATGTTTTCAGGCAGGTTGATTCCAAAAAGATGACTTGCCCTTGCTTCTTGTGTTTCGATAACATATCCCAATGAGCCCAATTCCTCAATAGCATCAACAAATAATTCCTCACAATATTGCTGAATCTCTTCCGGACGCCATTGTAAAAGCTGCTTAATCGCGGCAATGAGCATGGGCACCAAAATAAAATTACTGTGCTCCCCTACTTCATATCTCAATGCCCCTGGCATAAACTTGTCTTGATAATTGATCAATGAAGAAAAGTCATCCGCACCCAATCGGTTAATCCAATTGTTTTCTATCGGCAATCCGTCATCAAAAATAGGACCATAATAAGCCAATCCCAACGAATAAGGCCCCATTAACCACTTATAACCAGCCGTTATTATAGCATCTGGCTGTATCTGTTCTGTGTCAAACGGCAAGGCTCCGATAGACTGGGTGCCATCAATGATAAGCGCAGCTCCTACTTCTCTCGTTCGCTTCCTAATCGCCTGTAAATCAAACTTAATGCCCGTGACCCAGTGTATCTGACCCAAAGAGACGGCAGCCGTGTCTTGGTCTATGGCATCCAAAATTCTTTCATTCCACAAAGACCCAATATTATGTGAAATCGGCGGTGCTATGAAGTTGATCTGATATGCTGAATTCGCTCTCCAAGGATATACATTGCTAGGGAACTGCCCTCCCGCTGCTATGATCGTTCCCTTTTTTTTGGGCAAATTTTTTACCGCGTTCTCCATCCCATAGGAAACTGACGGAATAATGACTATTCGAGATGGGTCCGAAACGTTTATTAAAGAGGCGTATAACCTCCTTAAGGTTTCTGATTCGCCAAAAAAATCTTCTGGTGGGATTCGATACGGCTTCCTTTTACCGATAATTCCTTTGATCCCTGCCTTCTCTACTTTTTTCAGTAGCGGCGACATATAGGCCCCATTCAAGTAGGTCACCTTCCCTTGCAATAAAAATTTATCTCGTTGACATTTCATGTTATGACAATATTAAGGAAATATAGTAGGTATATTGGTCAAAAAACATTCTGCTTCTGAAAAAGTAAGTGCATAAAACAAGCAATACCTGTTGGATTTGGCTTGATTAAAAAGAGAGAAACCTACCCTGTTAGTTGATATTAAAATAATGCACGATCGACACAAGCCAATCTGCAAAAGTCAGCGCCAATTCATTGCCTCTAGCACGACCCACAATGTAAATCACAAAAAAGACATAAATACTCAGTAATAGAATGGCTTTCGCTCTCCCCATGTATTTTCCTGTCGTGAAAATAATCAAGGCAATGATCGTTAAAATGAGCAACAGTAATCGCAACTCACTGCTCATGTCAATAATGTCGGGAGACATGAGAATGGGTCCTTTGATTAAGGTGAAAACAAAAAGAGGTAAGCCCAATGCAAAGCAGACATCAAAAATATTGCTTCCCAACGCATTGGAAATCGCGTCGTCATAATTGCCTTTTTTGGCATCTTTAATTGAAAAAATAGTATCCGGAAAACTTGACGCCGCTGATGCCAAAATCAATGCCACGAACATGACGGGAATATCCAATCCTTCAAAAGTGCCTAAATACGGAACTTCGTATGTTTTTTGTCCTAGCCATTCACAGGCCAAGACCAACCAGTAACAAACCCCGGCAATCGCCAAAGTTGAGGTAATTAAAAGAGACCAGGCGCGTTTGCTATTGATTTGAAATGAGCCAATAAAAATACGTTCAAGGTCCAGGGTCAAAACCGCCCTTGCAAATGATCCTTGAATTTCATTATTTTCTATGGGTGTATTCTGACTGTCTAGGCTAGCTGAAGGCTCCTTTTTGCCCATCGAAGAAAACATATAAAAAATATAAAAAACGTATACCGACATCAACAACAGGCCATGATACCAGTCAAGAGAATCGCCACTTATCAGAATTAAAAAAATGAGCTCAGCTATAATTAAAGCGATACCATCTCTTAAAAGCACCTTTCGCGATACCTGTATTTTTTTAACTTTTCCTAAAGAAATAACGGCAATGATAGAAACAGAAGGGATCACCATACTGTTGAAAATGGCACTTCCTGCTGTCGTCCCTATTCCTCCAGAAAACCCATTGGCATCATTAAGTACAAAAAGAAAGAAAAAAGAAGTAAACACTTCCGGCATAGAGCTTGCAACCGCATTGATCGTTGCGCCTCTCACACCGTCAGAAAGATTTCTACCAACATATTCGGAGGCGCGCATAAAGCCATCACCGGCCCGCCAAATCACCAAGCAGCAAATGACTATCAATAATATCGGTATAAGTAGTCCCATTTAATTCTTCAATTTTCGTTTCGCCCTTGGGGGCTTTTTCAGTGCGTGCTGCTTTAATGATTTTTAACAAAAGTAATACGTTCTGTTTAAAAAAACTACCCTACCAACATTGACCAATTCCTTTTTATTCCTCTTTATTTAGGTTGCATCGGTCAAAACTCCCAACTAGCACTTAACTTAGCTGGAATACTTATGATTTAAACTTAATTGTGCTCATTTAATTCTTCAAGCTGCCTAAACCATGTATATCAATCTATCAGGATTAAATATTTTAGTAACTGGAGCAAGCCGCGGCATCGGAAAGGCAATAGCCACCAAGCTGGCCGAAGCTGGTGCAACCATTGCCGTACATTACCATAAAAACATCAATGAGGCAGAAAATCTCGCTCAAATCTTAGGAAACGAATCCAAAGCATTTCAAGCAGATCTTGTAGACCCAGCAGATGCCGTCAAGCTCTTTGAGCGTGTCGTACTCGAGTTGGGAAGTATAGAGATACTCATCAATAACGCTGGCATAGCCGAAGCCGCGCCTATAGAGCTCGCACAAGATGACTGGGACCAAGTTTGGAACCGAACGATCGCCATGAACCTAACCAGTCCTGCCATCTTATGCAAAAAAGCCATCGAGCATTTTATTCAGAAAAAAACATCCGGTCGGATCATCAATATCAGTTCCAGAGCAGCCTATCGCGGTGAGACGGCTGAGTACCTTGCCTATGCTAGCTCCAAAGCAGGCCTAGTCGCCTTGACCAGTTCCATTGCCAAATCTTTTGGGAAAAAAGGGATCAAGGCCTTCAACATTGCGCCTGGTTTTGTAAGAACGGATATGGCCAAAGCTTTTATGTCTCAATATGGCGAAGAACATGCCAAGGGAGATATTGCCTTGGAGCGTTTGACCGAGCCCAAAGACATCGCTCCATTGATCACCTTTTTGGCCTCTGGCATGGCAGACCATGCTACGGGAACTACTTTTGACATCAATGCGGGCAGTTATATCCATTGAGAAGATGACGTACTAGGGGGTTTTGGGACATTGGCACTTCATTTCACTATTTAAAAGCCTTTCCTAAAAAAATTAGTATGTTTTGGTTATTTTTGATTAAACACAAGCACCTATGAATAGCATTAAGGCACAGCTGAGTACATTGATAGAACTTGCCAAAGTAGATGGCGAATTTGATGGGCTAGAAAAATTGCATATTTTAAAGCTCGGTCAAGCCAACGGATTGAGCCCCGCAGAAATTAAAGAAATCGTCGTCAATCCTACTCCTATGCCAGAAATTCATATGCTGTCATATGAAGAACGATTCGAATACCTATTTAATATCGTCCAATTAATGAAAATTGATCATGAGATTTATCACTCTGAAATCAACCATTGTAAAAAATTGGCTACCAAACTTGGATTTAAAGCAGGTGCCGTTGCCGCCATGTCAGGTGAAATCTACGCTGATCCCTCTATTGTAACAGACCTTGATTCGCTAAAAAACCTAATAAAAAAATACAATAGTTAAGCTGTTCCCTGAGGATGAAACCACAGATAAGATACCATTGGGATCAACTATCCCCAATTGATCTTGAGGCCTTTCACGAAATGAAAATTCAAATTCATCTCGCCCTTCACAATGTCGCTTTGGTCGGCCATCATTACTCAATTGCCAAAGCTGGCCTTATTCCTCATGCGCTCTATTGGATCCCTGGATTATGGCGAATTGCTGGCACTTGGGTGACGGGTGCCAAAACCTTTCGTTCTTCTTTGTCGCTTAATTCCTTTGAGCTTTACATCGTGGATCAAAAGCTAAATACACTTGCTCAATTTTCTTTATCAAAGAAAAAGTTTAGTCAAGCCATGCTCTGGTTGGAAGAGCAAATAGGCTTGCTGGATTTGGGTCATCGGGCACTCTCTATGGTGCTGCCCCATGAACTAGATCTTTTTAAAAACTCCCATCAATACCCCTTTGAAAATATAGCACTCCCTGAGCTCAAAATCTTTGGCAGTTGTTACCACAACAGCTTTATTGTGATGCAAAACTTTCAAAAACTATATCAAACCTCTCAGATCATTATTTGGCCCGATCAACTTAAGCAATCCATAGACATCATCTTAAAAGATACTGGACAGGCTACATTGGACACCAAGATAACCTTGGGGTATTCACCCGGAGATCAAGACATCAATGAGCCCTATTTTTATGTCAATTCGTGGCCACATGCCGAGCTCTCAAAGCTCCAAGCACCTCCCCCTGAATCTTATTGGTTCAACGATGCGTGGATTGGGGCCATTCTTCCTTTAAATGTGTTATCAAAACACCAAGAGCAGCAGGAATTCCTATTTCAATTTTATAAAGAGGGCCTTGCCCGATTCCGTACCGCTTTGTTGTATTGAAATACGCAACACTACTTTGCAAATTGCTTCATCATACCGGTTTTGAAATTGTTTAGGGCTTCTTCCCAGGTATGGTCAGCATCATAGGCGCTACCTACATAAATATCCCCACTGATGGTTTGTTGAATATAAAATTTAAACACGTAGGTTTCCTTGGGAATCTCCTTCACAGCTTGATGCTCCTGGCTAGCCACCGTAGAAACATAGTTGATGGCTGTTGGCTCCGAGCGATAACCCAACAATTCCCTTAATCGATCCCCTTGATGATAAGCATAACGCAAGACAAATTGATACCGTTTTTCGAAGAATTGTTCATCTGTTTGGTCCTCCATAAAAACCACTTTATACGGATAATCCTGAAATAACGCTTTCATCTTTTCATTATTACGCTCCACCTGTTGGTTGTACGCTTTCAATGATTCCATTTGCTCGCTATTGAGCGTTAACCCATCCATATTGATTTGGGAAAATAATGAAATCGCCAATGGTGCTTTTTTTACTTGAGAAGGGTAGCTAGGATACTGTGTGCCCTTAAAAAGACTCCATTTGAACAGATATTCTGGCAATTCAGGAATTAAATAATTGCTATAACTCAAGTCCATCGTTCTCATTTTAACGGCCAGCTGAAGCAGTGTTTCAATAGCTGTGGTCCCCGTTACTTGCCATGCCTTAGAGGCCACTTCGACCAAATGGTCTTTTGAAAACTTGGCTATTGTGAGGGTCCTTTTGGCTGTCTTTTGTTCGATGAAAATCACCCACTTAATTTGTCGCTTATCCATGAGATTAAGCGTTTTGCGCATGACGTCTTGGCCTCCATGAACTTCTTTATAATTTAAATAGAGCATCGCATCGATTCCCATTTGTTTGAAATTGGCATGAAGCAAACGTGCCGTGGCCTTCCATGCGGATCCCTCATCTATGACCACAGCGATCCGCTCCGAGGTTATTTCTACGGGCAGCTCATCGGTAAGCACTGACAAATTGATTTCAACGATTTGAGCAGTCACCCCCCATGAAACAAAAGACATCAATAAGCCTATTACTATTTTTATTCGCATACTGATCACTACAAGTTTACTATCTTTATAAACCCAAATTCATTCAAAATAGTATCTCATGAATACAAAAATTTGTAAGTGGGCGGCCGGCACCTACGACGCATACATTGATTACCACAATCGAGAATGGGGTGTTCCGGTGCACGAAGATAAAACACATTTTGAATTTCTCGTTTTGGAAGGCGCACAAGCTGGATTAAGCTGGCGAACTATTCTCAACAAAAGGGCTGGTTATCACGACGCCTTTAAGAATTTTGATGTTTTAGAGATTAGCAAATTTTCAGAAGCAACGATAAATTCATTGATGGATAACCCATCTATTGTGCGAAACAAGTTGAAGATCGCCTCGGTAATCAACAACGCCAAGGCCTTTTTGAATATTCAAAACGAATTTCATGACTTTGATCACTATGTTTGGGGGTTCGTCGACCATGAGCCGATAACTGGTCATTGGACCGATTCTGCTCAGGTTCCCTCCGAAAACAAAATTTCTCAAAAATTATCTCAGGATTTAAAAAAAAGAGGCTTCAAGTTTGTAGGCAGCACCATCATGTATGCCTACATGCAAGCAGTGGGAATGGTCAATGACCACACGACTGATTGTTATCGTTATTTGGAAATTAATCGCCTCAAAAACTCTTGATTACCACCTCTTTGGGTAGGTCAATCTCCCAAAGACCCATGAGTTGGCCTACTTCAAAATCCACAGAAGTAAAATGGGTATAACGAGCTGCGAGCTTTCTTTGAATCTCCTGCGGAATTTCGGTTTTTTTACCGTGGCAGGAAGTGCATTGCTCCTGCATCTGTATGGGCACCCAATAACGTAGGGTTGAAGGATCTAATTCTGATAAACTCGAGGTCATCGGTAGCTGGTGGGCTAAGGCATATTCATAGGCCTCAAACATGTTATTTTCCAAAGAATTTCTTTGTTCGGGCGTGTTTAATGCCTTTTGGGTCCATCTCAAAATTTGAATGCCTGAGCTTTTGGCTGCTTGAACACCCGGCAACGCGTCTATTTTACAATTTTCAATGGCAACATCAGCACTACTGAGCGCCTGCTGATGTTGGATTGACAGTTGGTCATAAATATTTTTGCTCAACTCTTGAGCTCGAAGCGTAATCTCTGAAGACGAGATTTTTCTTATCTCTCTGGATTTCATCTCTTCTTTGACAGCCTGCCTATCAATTGGCGTGGCTGGTTCACAAGACATTGCCCAGAAAAACAAGACAAATGCCACTAATTTATTTCTGCTCAAATCCGGAATGATTTATCGACTATTTGTAGCCATTTGAAGGATTGCTATTTGATCCTTCTTCTGATTATATTTTCTGCAATTTGGTGTTTTTTTCTGAGCCCTCGCAAGATGTAGCCTCAAATGTTCTCAATACGCCTAAAAAAGGCATTAAATGATGATTAAACCGTCATGGTAAACTTTTTAATTGTTAAAAGTTTATATTTGATTTTGATTTAATTGTGTTCTTCGGCCAGCCACACTAACTATGAAATTCAAACTATTTGCTCTGCTCATCCTACAACTCTCGTTGAGCACACATCTATCAAGTCAAGACTTGGGATTCTCGCAATACTACAATGCGCCCATTTTTTTAAATCCTGCCTTTGCAGGTGCCTCTGAATTCAGTCGCGCTGGCTTCAATTTTCGTATGCAAAAGGTGGGCTCATTAGCCGCCTATTCTACCTCTTTAGTTGCCTTTGACCACAGTTTTAAAGACTATCATAGCAGTTTTGGGTTGATGATGATCAATGAAACTGATGAGACAAGCGGCTACCGTCACATCAAAATCGCCATCCCGATAGTCTATGACTTCAGTGTCTCCAAAGATTTTGGCCTCCGATTTGGTTTACAAGGTTCCTATAGTGAACAAAACTACAATGTCGGTAATTTTCTTTTTTCTGATCAGCTTGATCCCTTTGGTAATGTGATAGGGCCTTCTGGAGAAACGCTAGCCAATGGACGAATCAATTATTTTGATGCCTCCTTTGGTGTCCTTGGGTTTTCCAAAAAAGTTTGGTTTGGCTTTGCTGCGCATAACCTGTTCAAGAATGATGTCTCCTTTATGGAAGGAAGCGAATACATCCTCAATACGCGGTACTCTGGGCATATGGGGTACAAAATACGTTTAAATAAGCTTTCTAGGCAAAACAAGCGAGACATTGCGATCATGCCTACCTTCAGCTATACCAG
>JABMNK010000117.1 GCA_013204595.1 Flammeovirgaceae bacterium | reverse complement strand
AGAAATGAAAATGATTGAGAAAACCTTCAATAATTATCTCAAGATGGGTTTTGGCAGGTATAATGCTCCTGTTTTTTCCTATCAATTTAAAACATTAAATGAACGTGGACCAAATGCAGGCACAAACATTGATTACGAAACGTATCAGTCAGGACCCGTTTTGGATGAATTATCTGCCCAAACAAAAGGTAGCCTTTCGCTTTGGTATTTTAACCCAACCAATAATGGACATTTTTCGAGTTTCTTCAAATATGGTTTTAATCAGTATTATAATTTTGGAACTTTAGAAGAACTCCTCACAAGCCCAACTTTTAATTCATCTCTAGATAACTTTGAAAGACAGGAGAATCAATTTGACATAGGAGTCAATTACGACATTATTGTCCCCAGTAAAAGCCAGTTGTCCCTATCACCTAGTTGGCATTACACTAGTCAAAATAAGAATTTAAATTCGGATGATAACACGAAAGTAGGTCTCGAAAATGACTTTAATATTGATGTTAAAATTGATCATTTCAGTCAAAATATATGGACGGTTGATTTTGATGCATTTGCCGCTTTTAGTCAATTTACAAATAGTCAAAATATTAACTTAAATCGATTTTGGATTTATGGTCATCCAAATGCAACAGCACAATTTGGTGCATTAAGTTTATCTGCTGGGGCTAAGATTGGAATATATCAAGATGTGGAGCGTGAGTTGTCTTTCTTGGCAATACCGGATCTTGAAGCAATTTACAAAACAAGTAGTGACCTCGCTATTTATGCCCGTTTAGATGGAGATATCATTAGAAATGATTTCAGATCGATTACAAACTTAAATCCACACTTAACAGATAGTTTGGTATTAGCGACCTCGGTGATTCCAATAAGATTGAAAATAGGTTCCAAAGGTTATTTGATACCTCGTTTTCAATATGACATTTCATTGTCATTAAAATTGCTGCAAAATCAAGTATACTTTAGAAACAATAGATCAGATCCTTCTGTTTTTGAATTAATATACGATCCTGAAAACAGTTACAGGTTAGATTATGAAACAGCCTTTAATTACCAATTAAACCATCAACTTGCTTTATTGACATCCATTAATTTTGTAAGTATAGAAAATCAGGGGAGAGTCGAACCATGGTACGTTCCTAAATTATCTTATGATCTGGGCATCTCTATAAAATTACTCAATGATGTACTTCAATTGAAACCCTCTTTTATTTTACTTGATGGGATTTTAGCGCCAGATTTCGGTGATTTAAACATGCTTATTGATAGCGCTAGAGTCAATGTGATCACATTACCTACTGTCTTGGATTTAGGGATGGATGTTGATTTTAAAATCAATTCAAAACTAAATGCCTTTTTGAAAATGAGAAATTTACTAGGAAGAGAGAATCAAATATATTATTTGTATAATTCTCGAGTCTATGATATAAAAGGTGGATTAAGTGTAAGATTTTAGTTCTAAATTTATACTTTGCAATAATAATTATCTATTTTAAATCCAAACATTGCTCAAATTAAATGGTTAGCGAAGAAGATCATAAAATACGACAAGACATCTTTACGGATGATCAATTAAATGAAGATAAAGATTACGGCCTTCCTCCGCTTAAGTTTTCAGTTCTAGATGAAATCATACCTCCTAATAAAAGCACAAATACAGAAACAGATAAAGTAGTTATAAAATCAAAAGGCACCAAAAAAGACGCAAATCTTTCTGGCATTTCTAAAGAATCAAATTTGACAAACATTAATAATCCCAAAATGAAAATAACGGAAAACAAAAATTTCAAATTAATTTTATCGGTAGTGCTGGGCATTGTATTGGTGACAGTTATCGTCCTTTATGTCCTATCAAGGAGCAATGTTGATGTTCCAGTAAAAGAGGAAATTAAAGTTAAAATCGAAAGTCCAGTGACAAAACAACCAGAAAAGAGAAAGGAAGTAATAAAGGAAGTTGAGTTTGTAAAAGAGGAACCTTTGTCACCTAATCAGAATGGTTCGGTAAATATCATTAAGAGCGCACAATCCAAATTTTATGTCATTTCTGGTAGTTTTGTCGATTACGATTTGGCCATCGATTATGCCAATGATCTCGCTGAAAGAGGGGTTAATGCAACCGTAATAGCCCCAGAGAGCAATTGGTTAACACGTGTTGCCATTGCTGAACTAAGTACTCAAGAAAATTTAGAAATTGAACTAAATAAACTCAAACAAAATTTTGGTAATGAAATTTGGGGATTGAGCTATTAACTCGATAAATAAACTATTCGAATTCAGTTCTTTATACCATTCGAAAAGCTAATAAAAACCCTTTTTTGATGCCATTTTAAAGGTAATATAAAATCTACTAATGATGATAATCCAATTGTTTATACTACAAATACAAGAAGTACTACCTGAGGGAAATGGGACCTTAAGTCTGCTCACGCTGCTCACAAAAGGTGGATATATGATGATTCCGCTCGTGCTACTTTGGATAGCTGCCATTTATATTTTTTTTGAAAGGATCTTGGTCATCAGACATGCATCAAAAACCCCAGAAAACTTTCAGAATGACATTAGGTCTAAAGTGCATTTGGGTTTAATTAATGAAGCCAAACTCATTTGTAGTGAGGTAGATACACCAATTGCCAGAATGATTGAAAAAGGAATTTTAAAAATTGGTTCTTCAATGAATACGATCGAGGCTTCGATAGAAAATATAGGTAAAATTGAGTTAAATAAGCTTGAGAAAAATTTATCCTTATTGGCAACAATATCAGGGGCTGCGCCTATGATTGGCTTTCTAGGTACGGTTACGGGGATGATTCAAGCATTTATCGCCATTGCCCAAGAAGAAGGTGCTGTAAGCCCTAAATTACTATCTAGTGGGATTTATGAAGCGATGATTACAACTGCCGCGGGTTTATTTGTAGGGATAATCGCTTACTTGGGATATAATTATTTAGTGACAAGGGTTCAGAAATTGGTTCACAATATGGAATTCATGTCGATTGACTTCATTGAACTGCTTCAAGAACCCAAAAAATGAACCTCAATTCAAAAAATAAAATAGATGCTGCTTTTAGTATGTCCTCAATGACAGACATTGTTTTTCTGCTGTTAATATTTTTTATGTTAACCTCGTCCTTCATTACTCCATCTGGTTTACCTATTAATTTACCGACATCAAAATCTTCTAGTATTATTATCCAAAAGGTAAGTGTTTCAATCACAAAAAATTTAGCCTATTATGTTGATGACCAATTGGTTTCAAAAAATCAATTAGAAGGAATTTTGAGAAATAGTTTCCAAGGAAATGAAGGTGTTGTTGTTTTGCATTGTGATAAAACAGTCCCCGTAGATGATCTTGTGTACGTGGCTTCAATCGCTACTAAATTGGAAGCAAAAGTTTCAATCGCTACAAAACCGAATCAGTAATGAACGGTCAAAATAATTTCCAAATACGTAGTGCGGTAATTACGGGCGTAATACAAGGTATTACGCTGCTTATTCTTTTCTTCATGGTAGCTTGGAGAGAACCTAATCCACCAATAAAAGAGTATGGAATTGAACTTTTCGGTTTTAGTGAAGAAGAGAATTCATTAGAAACACCAAATGACAACGAATTAATTAATGAAAATAATCAAATTAATAATGAGTCAGATGATGATGATGTAGTCAAGGAAGTAGAAATAGTAGAGAAGGTTCAGGAGCAACCAAAGGTGGTTTCAAATCAGCCTGAAACCACTCAAGCAGAAGAGGTTTCATCTGATATTGCTCAAATGGAAGCACCTATTGTCGCTCAGCCTGATAATAACGCGGAGGCAAATAATCCATCAATTTTGGAGAAAGAAAAGACTGATGTTAATGACGTAAAAGATAATAGTTCAACTGTAGAGGCCAAAGAAAACCCGACTGAAAAACCTATTAGCAGAGACCAAGTCAGTGCCGGTAAAAATCAAAGTACGTCAATCGACACCAGGGCCTTATATAAAGGGGTTAGCTCCACCAATGACGGACCTGATCTTCAAATTTCAGGTTGGGAATGGGGAAATCAAAAACCAAAGCCTATTGACATGTCAGATGAGATCGTGGGTAAAATAGTATGCAATATACGGGTAGATACGGACGGCTATATTGTGGCTCAGTTGGACACTTATACGACTCCGCCATCTGTAGCGATTGCTTATAAAAATTCGTTGGATGGAATACAACTAGAAATGATTGATGATGGTGTTGTGGCAGCATCCACGGGGAAAGTTGTTTTTATTTTAAAACCGAAGAAAGATTGACTTTTCACGAATGCCTTGATTATCTCTATCAAAGACTTCCCATGTACCAGCGGGTAGGGAAGATAGCCTTTAAGCCAAATCTCAACAATACAATATCCTTACTTGAGGAACTCGGAAATCCTCATGAAAAGTTTAAGAGTATCCACATAGCGGGAACCAATGGTAAGGGAACAAGTGCGCATTCAATTGCTTCAATCTTACAAGAAAATGGTTATAAAGTGGGTCTTTATACGTCGCCTCACCTCAAATCCTTTACTGAACGAATTAAAATTAATGGAACAGAAATAGATGAAAATTGGATTGTTCCATTTGTAGAAAAAATTCGCACCAAAATTGAACTTATTTCTCCTTCCTTTTTTGAAGTGACGGTGGCCATGGCTTATGAGTATTTTTCGGTAAATAAAATAGATATTGCTGTCGTTGAAACAGGCCTTGGAGGTAGACTGGATAGTACCAATGTACTTATGCCGGAGGTAGGATTAATCACCAATATTGGGTTAGATCATACAGACATATTAGGAGCTACTCTTGATAAAATTGCTTTCGAAAAGGCAGGTATTATGAAAACCAAAAGGACCTATATTATTGGAAGTTATCAAGCCGATGTAGCACATGTCTTTGAAGAGCATGCACTAACCGTAGGAGCAGATCTTATTCAACTAAGAGATGAGTACCAAATCTCGCAAAATCTCAATGGTTGCTTCAATATCTTTAAATCGGATCAAATCTGGTTGTCCGATATTGCGTTTGACATTAAGGCCGACTATTTTCTTAAAAATATACCTGGGATTCTTGCTGTGATCGAACAGCTCAACAGTAAGGGTTGGCGTATTGAGCAACATTCTATTGAAAGCGGATTGTCGAATGTGGTTCGTAACACTCATTTAAAAGGCAGGTTCCAACGATTAGCATCGCACCCCTTGATCATTGCAGATGTAAGCCACAACAAGCCAGGTATTCTAGAACTATTAAAGCAGGTCTCATTGTTGGATTATGAAAGATTGCATATAATTTATGGTTGTGTCGTAGATAAAAATGTTACTGAAATCCTAGAACTCTTGCCCCAAAATGCCACTTATTATTTTACCCAGAGTCAGGGTGCGAGATCCTTAAATATCACTTTATTAGAACAAATGGCTATTAACTTTTCATTCAATTTTAAATCCTTCCAGAATGTAAATCAAGCCCTAGAATCGGCCAAGTCACATGCGAGTGCGAATGATTTGATATTAGTTACGGGAAGTACTTTTATAATCGCAGAAATCGATGAGTTGTGAGTAGACAGAAGCAAAGCAGATTTTCAGATAATAAAACGAGCCCTAATCTATTGGAGGCTGGGAAATCTTTATTTGAAAACATAAAAGGTAGTTGGAATCAGGAGTTATTTAGAAACAACCAATCCATAACCTTAGAGGTTGGATGCGGAAAGGGTGAATATACCATAGGTCTGTCAAGGAAATTTGCTGATCGAAATTTTATAGGTGTTGATATAAAGGGTGATAGATTATGGGTCGGCTCAAGACAAGCAATCAAAGAAAATCTCTACAACGCAGCCTTTCTTAGAACACAAGTGCAATTTCTTGATCAATTTTTCGAAGTAGGTGAACTAGATGAGATTTGGGTCACCTTTCCTGACCCAAGACCCAAGGAAAGAGATGAAAAGAGAAGATTAACCCACCCGAATTATCTTGCTATTTATAAAAAATTACTGAGTAAGGGTGGTTGGGTCAAATTTAAAACGGATAATACTGGACTATTTAATTATACGTTAGACTTATTACAAACAGGAGTAATCCCTGTTACTGAATTAACTTACACGCACGATTTGTATAAATCCAATTTATTTTTGGAGCATTTTGATATAATGACAAAATACGAGCGTAAATTTTCTAGCCAAGGTGAAAATATTAAATATTTAAAATTCAAGTTTCAAAATTAATAACATGCAAAAAATCTTTATATTTTCAATCTTATTAAATCTTTTATTTGTGATCTCATGCAAAGAAGATACGATAATCCCAGTTTGTCTTCCAGCAACAGAGCAGATGGCTATCGATGCCGTCGCAATAGACAATTACTTATCTGAGAATGAAATTTCAGCTAGTATTGATCCCAGCGGACTTCGCTATCTAATCCTAGCTGAAGGAACCGGAGAGAAACCTTCTAATACAGATGGCGTACTTGTGAAGTATAAAGGTATGTTATTGAGTAATGGTTCTGTTTTTGATCAAAACTCGGAGGGTATACAACTCCCATTGACCGGTGTTATTAATGGATGGAGAATAGGAATTCCTTTTATTAAGGAAGGTGGAAAGATTTTGTTGTATATTCCTTCTATACTTGGTTATGGATGTCGTGGGACGAGCTCAAAAATACCCGGGAATGCAAATCTTATTTTCGAAGTGGAATTAATTTCAGTCCTTTAATCCAAGTACTATTTTAAAATTGTTTAAAATAAGTCAACTGATGTAGATTTTGTTAAGTATATTCTTTAACTTTTATATGTTAAATATTTTTTTAGTTTAAACAAATTAACAATCAATCGACTATAAGAGATACCCTGCTGACTGCAGGGTATTTTTTTAATCATCAATTTCTAAGAATTCAAGTACTTCCATTATCTTACCATAGTCCTTTAATCCAGGCACTTCTTCGGCCGTAGCTCTAAGTTCAACGCCTGTCCACAGATTGATGCTGCCAAGCTCCAAATGAAATCCATTTACAATTTTCACATTCTCTTGATAATTCATCAGTTCATGAACGCTTTGAGTCATAAACAAATTTGAGGAGGCTGTGAGGATAATTTTATCAGCCTTTAATCCTTTAACATTTAGTTTAATTAACTCATCTATATCTATTTGACTATCGACTGAAATCTTGAAATAGACTCTTTTACCGGTATTCTGGAGAGGTTCAATTAAATCAATCCGATTAGTCTCTATAATATCGAGATCAACCATTCCCATCACTTCCTGAATCTCTTCGATGGACGCGTCACTAAATTCACCTGCAATCATAGGGCCATTGATCCAGGCCTTGATTTGGTTTAAAATATTTATTTCAATATGATTGGTGTCCTTTTGGTTAAGATTAAATCCAAGAACATCTACCATCATCCCTGAACAATATCTAGCGTCACTCAAACTGGTAACGCCACTTATTTTTACAAATTTCTTTAAAGCCATAGTACCTATAAATATATATTGACACTCGGAATAGGAAGAGTCATCGCCATCTAAAAATAATTAGCACAGCTAATTATTTGGCAATGATAAAAGTTTTTTTTTATTTTTTGTATTTATGATCGTGGGT
>JABMNK010000116.1 GCA_013204595.1 Flammeovirgaceae bacterium | reverse complement strand
TCTTGTTGCCTTGCAGCTATTGAAAAGGGTGTTTTGTTGAAGGGCTATTTTGCTTGGTCTTTAATGGATAATTTTGAATGGGCCTCTGGATATGAAAAGCGTTTTGGACTTCATTATGTCAATTTTGAGACCCTTGAGCGTATTCCAAAGCAATCGGCATTATGGTATGAAAAAGTGATATTGGACAATACCATAGAGGCTAGAAAAGATTCATGATCAATTTAACAGTTATCAAAACAATCATTTTTGATTTAGGACAGGTCATTATTGATCTTGATCCTGATGCAGTGATTTCTCGACTTAAAGGTTACTCCGATAAGCAGGCAGATGAAATCGTACGCTTGATTACTGAATCTCAAGTATTAATTGAATACGAAGTGGGTAATATGACTGATGATTATTTTTGTGATGAAGTCAATAAATTATTAGGAACAAACATACCCCTAGTCATTTTTGAACAGATTTGGAATTCTTTTTTGGGTGTGATCAAACCTGAGAAACTGCAGTTGATGGAAGACTTGAAAAATCAATTTGAGGTGCTTATTCTCAGTAATACCAATGCTATTCATCAAAGAGAATTTGATCTAAGGGTATCGTCCATTAGGCCAGGAAACATTATGTCAGACATGGTACATACAGCGCATTATTCTCACTGTATGGGCTTTAGGAAGCCAGATCTACGAATCTACGAGAGGGTGCTGGACTTGCATCGTCTAAATCCAGCGGAAGTGCTTTTTTTTGATGATAGGATCGAGAATATAGTCGCCGCTCAGATTCTTGGGATTAAGGGGATCCAAGTAACTTATTCGGATCAAATATTAGATCAATTGCGATGACAAAAAAGACATTATTCATTCATTTAGGGCTGTTTTTGCTTACCGTGATCTGTACTACGATTGCAGGTGCTGAGTGGATGTATGGAAGGTGGTTATTTATTGGTGAGTATTCCTTAACCCAAGACGAGATTTTTAGTGGCTTGTCCTTTTCGATTCCTTTTTTGTTGATTCTCACTGTACATGAAATGGGGCATTTTGTAGTGGCTCGAATGAATCACATCAAAGTGACCTTGCCTTATTATATTCCGGTGTGGCTTGGTTTTATTCCGGGATTTCCTTCATTTGGCACTATGGGCGCTTTTATTCAAATTAAACAGGCAATCCAAAGTCGCCGTCAGTACTTTGATGTAGGAGTGGCAGGACCTATTGCTGGATTTGTTATAGCATCGTGCGTTTTGTGGTATGGATTTGCTTCACTTCCGCCAGCCGAATACATTTACCAGATACATCCTGAATACGAGCAATATGGACTTGATTACCCAAACCATGTGTATGATTCAGAGGCAATGGCTTTTCAATTGGGCGAAAATGGGATCTTCTGGTTTTTCAAAAACTATGTAGCCGATCCAGCGTTGTTACCGCATGCCAATGAATTGATTCATTATCCCATTATTCTTGCCGGCTATCTTGCTCTTTTTTTTACGGCACTCAACCTTTTACCGATTGGTCAATTGGATGGGGGACATGTGGTGTTTGGGTTGTTTGGTACCAAAATCGCTAGACGGATTAGTCAAGTGTTCTATACGATCTTTTTGTTTTACGCGGGACTTGGTTGGATCTCTCCGGATCTAATGAAAGATCCATCTATTGAGAGTAGTCTTTATTTCGTCGCTTATGTGGCTATTTATCTGTATTTCATTTATATCGCTACGTCTTCAATGATTGTGGATAAAAAGGATAGGTGGATGTATGCGGCAATACTGTTGGCTGTGCAATACTGTGTGACTTATTTTACCGACATTCAAGGCTATGATATTTGGCTATTCTTTGTCTTTCTAATAGGTCGTTTTATGGGTGTTTATCATCCTACTGTTATCGATAATACCCCTTTGGATGGTCAAAGAAAGCTACTCGGATGGGTCGCTATTGTGATTTTCCTTTTATGCTTTAGTCCACAGCCTTTTGCGATTGGTTAGGTCAGCGCATGGTAGGCCTCCATACCACCAATAAGACTTTTTACTTGTGTAAATCCTTTCGATTGCAAAAATAGCTTGGCTTGTTGAGAGCGACTTCCTGATTTGCAATGAACGATGATTTCTTCATTTTGGAAGGGCAATAGTTGATCAATACGACTGGGAATACTAGTCAACGGCAATGATTTGGCGTTGATATTAGCTTCGTCATATTCCCATGGTTCTCTAACATCAAAAAAATGGAAGAATTCCCCTTGAATTATTCGATATTTTAATTCATGTGCTTCAATGTCCATGAGAGGCAATATACACTGTTT
>JABMNK010000115.1 GCA_013204595.1 Flammeovirgaceae bacterium | reverse complement strand
TTATGTTTTACTATATCCTTCATCTTATGAAGGGTTCGGCATTCCTATTTTAGAGGCAATGAAATCAGGTTGTCCATTTATTGCTTCTAATAATTCATCTATCCCAGAGGTTGCCGGTAAAGCTGGAATTCTACATGATCATCTAAGCGTTGAAGATTATCTTTCTTCAATAATTAGTATAAAAGCGAAAAGAGAAAGTTTAATTTTGGAGGGCTACGATCAATCTGATAAATTTTCATGGGATAAATGTTATATAGAAACAAAGAATATTTATAATCAACTATTAGCTTTGTGATTGGATAATAGTAATAAAACGGAACTTAACCTACTATGTTAATAAGTAGTATGAGATGCCGACTCATAATATTGTTTATTTGAGTTTATGGAGATTGGTATCTTTTATAAATCTTGATCTAGGTTTAATTTTTATAAAAAACATGTTAAGATATTAGAAACTATGAAAAAAATGAAAAATGCAATAGTATTAGGTGGAGGAGGATTTATTGGTGGCCACCTTAGTAAAAGATTAATAAATGAAGGATATCATGTTCGTATAGCTGATCTTAAGAATCATGAATACTTCGATCATTCAGAAATTTGTCATGAGTTTATAAAGTGCGACTTAACTGATCCTAAGGCTGTGGAATTGGTTATTTCTCAGGAATGTGATGAAGTTTATCAACTTGCTGCAGATATGGGTGGTGCAGGTTACATATTTACAGGAAATAATGATGCTAATGTAATGCACGGCTCTGCCATGATAAATTTAAATGTAGCTCATGAATGTGTAAAGAAGAAAGTAAAAAAAGTTTTTTATTCTTCTTCTGCGTGTATGTATCCAGACCACAATCAGTTAGATGCAGATAATCCTAACTGTGAAGAGTCATCAGCATATCCTGCAAATCCAGATTCAGAGTATGGATGGGAAAAATTGTTTAGTGAACGCTTATTTTTAGCTTACAATCGAAATTACAATTTGGAAGTTAGGATAGCTCGCTTTCATAATATTTTTGGGCCTCAAGGAACTTGGAGCGGGGGTAAGGAAAAAGCTCCTGCAGCTATGTGTAGAAAAGCTGCGGAAACTAATTCGGGGGGCGGTATTGAGGTTTGGGGTGATGGTCTACAGACTAGAAGTTTTTTATATGTAAGCGAATGCGTAGAGGCTGTTTTACGATTAATGGATAGTCAGTTTACTGGACCTGTGAATATTGGATCTGAGGAAATGGTGACTATCAATCAATTGGCAGAAATGGCTATTGCAATTTCAGGTAAAAATATTAACATATGCAATTTAGGTGGCCAAGATTTTATTGATAAATATGGATTTAATTGTCCTACTGGCGTTAGAGGTAGAAATTCTGATAATAGATTGTATAGAGAAAAAATTGGTTGGGAAGTTTCATTGCCTTTAAAAGAGGGTATGATCAAAACTTTTACATGGATAAATGAACAGCTTGCTAAAAAATCAAAGTAATTGTTCTGGATTTCAAAAGCATCTCTGGAATAGAGTTTTCAATTAGGTCTCAGCCAATTCAATTAATGAAAGTTATATATCATGGTATTGAAATGACAACATCGGTGGCGCAAATGGCTTATGCTGAATTGAGAGCTGGGGATAGTGTCGAAGAGCACTATCATGACTCGCTGGAAGAAGTTTTCCTGAAAATTGAAGGTGAGTGTGAGTTAAATTTGGATGGGGTGTTACAGTTATTTAAAAAAGAGGATGGTATTGGAATTGCTCCAAAAATCAAACATAAGCTAAAAGCATTTAGGGATGCCAAACTCTATTTTTTCGGAGTATCAACATTATAATGAGGATTATATTTATTACACAAGTTTTTTATCCTGATACAGTTTCTGTATCTCAGCATTTGACTGACCTGGCCAACAAATTAGTTGAAAATGGGCATGAAGTTACGGTGTATACAAGTAGTTATCCTTACGAAGAGAAAACGCATCGTTACCAACCTTTAGAGAATTATCAAGGGATAAAAATAAGGCGTCTATGGCAATCATCTTTTGGGAAAGGTAGTACCCTTGCACGACTTTTTGACTTTTTTACTTACTATTTTTCCATCTCAATTAAATTGTTCTGTTTAAAGAAGAATGACTACGATTTAATGGTAGGAACAACAGTACCACCGCTACTTTCATTCGTTGGTGTATTGGTGTCAAAAATTAAAGGGATAAAATTCCATTATTGGGTAATGGATCTTCAACCAGAATTATCTATATCCACAGGCTTAATTAAGCAGGGGTCTCTTTCAGCTGAGTTTTTTACAAGACTTGGAAATTACATCATTCGAAATTCCACTGGTGTCATTTCTTTAGATCGTTTTATGACTCAATATTTATACTCTAGAGGTGCAAAAAAGGATTCAGTTGCAACAATTCCTGTTTGGCCAGTAATGGATGACACCTTTAAGGGCAGCAGAATGTCTAATCCCTTTCGTATCGAAAACTCTTTTGGTGATAAGGTAGTTATAATGTATTCAGGTAATCATGCTTATGTTCATCAACTTGATACCCTACTGGAAGCAGCTCATATCCTAAGGCAAAATTCTCGCTTTCTTTTTGTTTTTGTTGGTGGTGGTGTGCGTAAAAAGGATGTTACTGCTTTCAAAGTCAAGTATCAATTAGATAATATTGTTCAGTTGCCATTTCAGCCAAGAGAGAATGTACATAATTCTTTAGGGTCATCTGATATTCAAGTTGTTATTCTAGGTAATGGCCAGGTTGGTTACACTCATCCCAATAAAGTATATGGAGCAATGTATATAGGGAAACCCATATTGTATATTGGTCCAACGGAATCCCATGTTGCAGACCTTTTAAATGATTTGGAACGTAATATTAGTGTTCAACATGGAGAATCAAAAGTGCTGGCTGATAGAATCGAACTGTTATTTGCAAGGAGTTGGGATGAAATAAATATCATTGGAGAGAATAACATGATTTATGCCCAAAATAACTTTCATCCGGATGTATTAAAGCAAAAAATGATAGATGATATTATCGGTTAGAAAGTATTTTATAACTGGATCCTCAGGCTTTGTCGGCACTTCGGTTATAAAAGCATTTGGGCAGGATAATTTTCACATTTGGAGAAGAAATGAATATATAGGATTTAATGGAGCAGAATTTATAGTACACCTGGCCGGCAAAGTTCACGATCTAAAAAACTCGTCAAATCCCGATGAATACTACCAGGTCAATACCGAATTAACTAAAAAAGTATTTGATGCTTTTCTTCAATCAGAGGCCAAAGTATTTATCACTCTAAGTTCCATAAAAGCCGTTGCTGATGAAGTGAGTGGAGAATTAACAGAAGAAGACATTCCAAATCCAATAACCCATTACGGAAAAAGTAAATTACTTGCAGAGCACTATATTTTATCAAAAGAAATTCCTGAAGGGAAACGAGTTTATATTTTAAGACCCTGTATGATTCACGGTCCTGGCAATAAAGGGAATTTGAACTTGCTTTATAAACTAGTTTCCAAGAATGTTCCGTGGCCATTAGGGGCATTTGAAAACAAACGTTCATTTTGTAGCATTGATAATATGCTGTTTATCATTAAAGAATTAATTGAACGAGAAGATATCCCTTCTGGGATATACAATGTTGCTGATGATGTTCCACTTTCTACCAATGAATTAATCGATCTTATTGCTGAATCACAGAATAGAAAATCAAGAATTTGGGAGTTATCCAAAAGTTTCGTTGAACGGATAGCAAAAATGGGCGACAAACTGAATTTACCCCTAAACACGGAACGCCTTCAGAAATTGACTGAATCGTATGTGGTGAGCAATGAAAAAATTAAAAAAGCACTAGGTAAACCTTTACTTGTTTCCAGTAAAGAGGGACTTTTAAAGACATTTCAATCTTTTAATCATTAATGACCCGTATTTTCGATTTTCTGTTCTCATTCATTGGTTTAGTAATTCTAAGTCCGATCTTAATCGTGTTAATGATTATTGGGTATTTTGATACACGTTCACCCATCTTTCGACAAGAGCGGGTAGGTAAGGGTATGAAACCGTTCCGTTTAATGAAGTTTCGTTCTATGCATGT
>JABMNK010000114.1 GCA_013204595.1 Flammeovirgaceae bacterium | reverse complement strand
GCCGATCATGAACAAAACTGCTCAGCGTCTACAGTAAGGATTGTTGGATCTTCTCAAGCGAGTCTCTACCCTTCTGTCTCAGCCGGTATTAATGCCCTATGGGGGCCATTGCACGGCGGCGCCAATCAGGCAGTAATCGAAATGCTAGAAGCAATTAAGTTAGATGGTGGAGGGGTTCAGAAATGGATGGATAAAGCTAAGGATAAAGAAGATTCTTTTAGATTAATGGGCTTTGGTCATCGCGTCTATAAAAACTTTGACCCGCGTGCAAAAATAATCAAAGAGGCGGCGGACGAAGTGCTATTGGCATTAGGTGTTAATGATCCGATTTTGGAAATCGCAAAGGGGTTGGAGGAAAAAGCGTTGAGTGATCCTTATTTTGTCGAACGTAAATTATATCCAAACGTTGATTTCTATTCCGGCATTATCTATCGAGCACTAGGTATCCCCACCCAGATGTTTACTGTGATGTTCGCGTTGGGTCGTTTGCCTGGATGGATTGCGCAATGGAAAGAAATGCGAGCGAATAAAGAGCCTATTGGCAGACCTAGACAGATCTATACTGGAGAAAACAAAAGAGATTATATCGCGATGAATAAGAGATAAAAAATGCCCAATTAAATTGGGCATTTTTTAATATTTTCGAGTTAAAATCGCATTTAAAACAATTCCTTGCCTGATCCCTTCTCTAGTCAGCAACAACTTCCGAAGCTGATTTGAATCTAATTTTTTAATCGCTGCACTTTCACGCTTGATCTTATAGGAATCAAATCTCCGTATCTTCGGTTGAGTCATCTCTGCACCCTTAATCGCCTCTAGATAGATACGTTTTGATTCCTCATCCGCCACTTTTTGTTCAACAATCCCTCTATTATCAATCACACTATCTTTCCTTATGAATGGTACTGGCGCCTCAATAACACCCTTATCGAATACTTCTCGCTCAATAGAAGGTTCATCATTAGTGAATTCTCCCAGCAATTCTTCAAAAGTTTTATACTTCTTAGGGGCTTTCGCTTCATTCAGTATTTCCGGCTGATCTGACGCTTTTTTATTCTTTCTAAGTTTCGATATAAAATATATCGCACCTAAAATGAGATAAATCCAATTTTGTATATTATCCATAATTTAAATAAAGCTAAAATTACCATAATTTTATTAGCTTGATACATAATCAGTAATCATTTTTGCGCATGCAATTGACTCAAATAGAAATTAGGGGCTTTAAGAGCTTCGCCGATAAAGTAATAATCAATTTCAATGAGGGTATTACCGGCATCGTAGGACCCAATGGGTGCGGTAAGTCCAATGTCGTCGATGCCATACGATGGGTTCTAGGGGAACAAAAAACGAGAGTCCTGAGGTCAGAAAAGATGGACAATATCATTTTTAACGGCACCAAAAATCGAAAGCCTACTCAGCTTGCAGAAGTGTCCATCACTTTTAACAACACAAAAAATCTTCTTCCAACTGAATATTCAAAAGTGACAATTACCCGGCGCTATTATAGGTCCGGTGAAAGTGAATATCAATTGAATGGTATCACCTGTAGACTAAAAGACATTACCAATCTTTTTTTAGATACAGGTATTACCTCAAATTCTTATGCGATCATTGAATTAAAAATGATCGATGACTTACTTAATGACAAAGACAACTCACGAAGGAACCTTTTTGAGGAGGCCGCGGGTATTTCTAAATTTAAAATGCGCAAAAAGGAGTCCTTGAGAAAATTAAGTGATACCGATGCCGATTTAGCCAGAGTAGACGACCTGCTTTATGAAATTGAAAAAAACCTAAAAACACTAGAGCGCCAAGCAAAGCAGGCCAAAAATTATTATGAAATTAAAGAAGATTATAAACTATTAAGCATTAGCCTAGCACGCAAAAGCACATTCGCCCAACAAGAAGTACATGATAGCACCCAAAAGAGAATTCAATCAGAAACAGATAAAAAACAAGCTCTTAATACCCAAATAACCACCCATGAAGCCATATCAGGACAATTAAAAACAACGCTACTACAAAAAGAAAAAACATTAGCGGGTCAACAAAAAACATTAAATGACCATGTCCATAAAATACGCTCTTATGAAAATGAGAAAAAAATAAAAAGTGAACGGCAACGTTTTTTGCAAGACAAAATAGATCAATTAAAAAATCAGATCAATCAAGATAAAGAAAGTAACGAACGGTCATCATTTGCCATTCAAGGTCTTCAAAAAAACCTCTTAGAGGCTACATATGCATTAAACAAAATAACATCAAAACTTGAAGCTTTAAAGCTTCAATATGAACGACAAAAAAACACAACCATAGCAGGCCAAGGGTTACTCGACGAATTAAATCAACAATATTTAAATCAACGCGAATCAGTATTTCAATATTCAAAGGATCTGGAAATTAAACAAATACAACTTAATACCCTCAAAATTGAACACGAAAAAACAAATTCAGATTCCTCCGAACATACCAGCAGTCTAAATGAATTAGAATCAAAAATCAATGAAATTGAATTAGAGAAAGCAGATAAGCAACAGGGTTACGAGTCCTTATCAAAAGAACAAGAATTAATCGATCAGAATATATCCTCTTATAGTAAGAAAATTGAGTTACTAAAAGATGAATTCAATCTGGTCAACCGTAGTTTAGATGCTAAGGAAAATGAATATAATTTGATCAAATCCATGGTTGATAACCTAGAAGGATTTCCAGAAGCGATCAAATTTTTACGTAAGAAAAGCCAATGGAAAAACGCCCCTCTCCTCTCTGACGTACTTTCATGTCCAAAAGAATACAGAATATGCATTGAAAATTTTCTTGAACCCTACATGAATTACTATGTAGTAGAAAATATATCGGATGCATTAAACGCGGTATCGCTACTTAATGATTCCAATAAAGGCAAGGCCAATTTCTTCGTATTGGATCAATTAGAATCATTTAAGCCCTTAGATACGCTGCTTATTGACAATGTCAGATCGGCTACCGAACTTATTGATTATGAGTATAAATACAAAAAGTTAATTACGTTTTTATTACATAATGTCTACGTGTATGATGGAGCGGTACCTCAACCAAGACCAAATGTAGTTTTTATTGAAAAATCAGGTAAAATTATTCACCGGGCATTCAGTATTAGTGGAGGCTCAGTAGGATTGTTCGAAGGTAAAAGAATAGGTAGGGTCAAAAACCTTGAAAATTTGGCGATAGAAATTAAAAAACTAAAGAATCAGCAGCAGGTCGTTCAACAAAAATTACTGGAAAACCAACACAAGTATGAACAACTCAAAATCAAAAATAAAAGTATTGAATTGGAAGCCCTAAGAGAGGAAATAAATAAAATAAATGAATCCTTAACCACTTTTAAAACCAAGCAAGAACAATTTTATAATTTATTAAACTCAAATTCTACTCGAAGAGAGGATATTCAAAATCAAATCTACCTGATTAATGACGATATTGAACGAATAAAACCGCTTCTGGAAGATCGAAAAAATAGCTTAAACGATTTAGAAAGCCTTGTTTTTGATCAGAAGGGAACCGTCGAGAGATTAAATATCTCGTTAACCCAAGACGCATCTGTCTATAATGAAGGCAATGTAAAATACCATCAAGACAAAAATAAAGTTGATAGTATTGTCCAAGAAATTAGCTACAAGGAAGAATCTTACCAAGGAAGCCTCAATAGAATTATTTATAATAACGAAGCGCTCAAAGAATCAGAAAACAACTTGAAAAACCTCATCAATCTTACCATGAATGATGATGATCAATTAATAGAGATGTACGCTGAAAAGGAACGATTTGAGTTGGCGCTTAATGAGATAGAAAAAGAGTATTACGGCGGTAGAGAAAGTATTGATCAACAAGACAAATTAATCAGGGAGCTACTCCGACAACGAGAGACAGGAGACCAATTGATCATGGAATGGCAAAACAAACTTAATGATGCCAAAATCATTCTTAATTCAATCAAAGACAGATTGTCTGTCGAATTTAATCTTGATTTTGATAGCATTGACGAACAATCGCTCAATCCAGAATATGAGCGACTAACCTTGGATATCATACAAAGTCAAGCTTCTGAGCGCAAAAAGAAATTAGAGAACATGGGTCCGATCAATCCTATGGCCATGGAGGCATACGATGAGATTAAAGAAAGATATGATTTCATTAGTAGCCAAAAGGAAGACTTGGTAAAGGCTAAAGAAATTCTACTGTCAACTATTGAAGAAATTAATTCAGTAGCCAAGGAGACCTTCATGACATCCTTTGAACTTATTAAAGCTAATTTTATCAAAGTTTTTCGCACATTATTTACCGATGAAGATGATTGTGATTTGAGCCTTACAAACCCAGATGAGCCATTGGAGTCTTCTATAGAAATTATCGCCAAACCCAAAGGAAAAAGACCGCTTACCATTAATCAATTATCTGGCGGTGAAAAGACGTTAACAGCAACTGCCTTACTCTTTGCTATTTATCTCATAAAGCCAGCTCCATTTTGTATATTCGACGAAGTAGACGCCCCTTTGGACGATGCCAATATTGATAAATTCAATCAAATTATCCGTGAATTCTCTAATCAATCTCAATTTATCATCGTGACTCACAATAAACGCACGATGTCTAGTACTGATTTAATTTATGGAATCACCATGATCGAACAAGGTATCTCAAAAGTAGTACCAGTAGATCTTAGAGAATTGGAATAATTAGGTCAATTTTCCGGGAGTCAGCGTCCCCTTTTAGCCATTATTCCTGTCAATTACCCTCTAAGGAGGGTAATATAAAGTCATCAAGGGGACTTTTTATTTTCATCAATGCCTCAATATCAGAAGCCTTTCTAGGTGCCTTATCTGACAATAACTGACAACCTTCTGCCGTAACCAGATAATCATCTTCTATCCGTACGGCTAGGTCCCACCATCTTGGATCAGACGGACTATCTTTAGGTATATAAATACCAGGTTCTATGGTAATTACCATATTTTCTTCAAGTAAATTATAATTACCTTTATCATGTACATCTAGGCCAATATGATGACAACAACCATGGGGATAATATCTGTTTCTTCCGGTTTCAGGATTAACAATATCATCGGGCTGGGTACCCTTATAGATCCCTAGGTTATGCAGTCCATTATTAATGACAACAGCAGTAGCATCATACAACTCGGAGAATTTTAAACCGGCTTTGCATAATTGTGCAGCTGCTTCCTGGGCCTCATAAACTAAGTCATAAATTCTACGCTGATCGGTTGAGAAGGTACCGTTAACTGGAATTGTTCTGGTAATATCGGCAGTATATCCGTGATATTCTGCTGCCAAATCCATTAAAATCAATTCTCCATCTATCAGGCTCGATTTATTATTTTCTATATAATGTAAGACACAGCCATTATGGCCTGCCCCAACAATACTAGGATAGCCTTCAAATTCTGCTTGATATCTCTTAAAAATATATTCATGTAAGCCTTGAATTTCACTTTCTGACATCCCTGGACGCATTGCCTTCATTACTTCAGCTTGCGCGATAGTAGATATATCCACTGCCTTTTTAATAAGCGTTATCTCTTCGACTTCCTTTATGCCTCTCATATCCTTGATTATGACATCTAATGCTTTGACATCAATATTATTTTGGATGGGTTCTATCATCATCAAATCTTGTTGATAACCAATCTTAGATTGCGTCCAGGACATTAAGTCAAAAAGATCCCCTTGCTCTTGAGTATCTAGTACATCATTTTTAAAATCGTAAAAAAGTACTTTATCAAACGTCGAGAAATCAAGGTTAAAATCTTCGAACACTGTCCCTTCATAAACAAGCTGAATGCCCAGCTTAGACTTAGCACCTTCAACGCCCATTCTAGGACCATTATAAAGTTCCTTCAAGGCGTCATGTCCTCTGGTAAACAATACTTCACTCACTTCATGGTCAGTAAGTACTTGACCTTCCTTAAAAATAAGCAAAAGGGCATGTGGCTCATTATGACCCGTCAAATAGTATAAATTGGGATCCTGATGATAGATATAATCCACATCATTTGCCCTGTTTCGTATAGGATTAGCAAAAAATAGGGCGACAGAATTGGTTGGCATTTTTTCTCTCAAAGCAGTCCTTCTTTGGGCATGAAAATCAGCAGTAAGATGATCCGAAACAATTACCTGTTGACTTATTACCAAATGAAAGAGCATGATCAAAATAAAAGAAATAAGGTGTCTCTTTTTCATAAGTCTATCTTTTGTAATCCAATGTTATTATTTCATTAATAAGCTCAACTAATCTTATGATCTACAGAATACTTTCCTGGGCCGGAAAGTAGCAAGAAGAAGAAGACCACAAAAAACGTCAGGGATAACTCTTGTTTTGAAAAAGGATCATCAGCATGTCGAATAAATGCAGCAACGAACATGGTAAAGGAAAGTAGAAAAGCACTTATCCGAGATCCAAAACCCAAGATTAGGGCAATTGAAGCAAAGAACTCAGCGAAAACAACTAAAATGAATGATCCTTCAGCGCCGATCCCAATAGGATCCCCAAATTTTAAATTCCCATCTAAAAGTCTCAATAACTTTGGATAGCCATGTGTAAGCATTATTCCCCCAATCGATACTCTTAACAGTAATAACCCTAAATTAACGGCTACTGAATTAATTTTTGTGCTAAATATTTTCTTTTTCATCTTCTAAATGTTAAACTCGAAAAACTACTCTTTGATGGAATCAACAAAAATTCAACTGAATTTTTGTACTAACCGTTCAATTAAAACAACACCATGATGTAATTGATCTTTTGCTACGAATTCATTTGCCCTATGCGCCTGTGCAATATCTCCAGGGCCACAGATGATGGCGGGGAATCCACCAAATTCGAATTGTCCGGCTTCAGCAGCATATGCTACGGTGTCTAGGATACTCGATCCCGTTAATTCCTTAATCAATAAGGTGATTTCAGCATCTTCCTTGGTATCAAGGGCTGGAACTTCAGGATGGTCATTAATAGTTTCAATTTTAAACGCAGGAAATAGATCCCTTAAGACAGCTTCTCGTATCCTGCAATGTGCCTCAAATTCAGCTAATATTTCAGGAATACTGTCTTTAGGTATACATCGAATGTCCCATTTGAAACTACACCTATCCGCAATGACATTAGGTGCAATCCCTCCATTAAATGTACCCACATGAATAGAAGAATGCGGAGGATGAAAACGATCGTCAATGCTCTCTTTGGCCAATTCATTCATTTTATTTTCTAGCCATAAAACTAATTTTGCAGCCTCATGTATGGCACTTACTTCTTGTCTGATCCTGCTGCTATGCCCTGCAGATCCATTGACAATGGTCTGCTGAACACATATCCCTTTTTGACCCACTATAGGCATCAACATAGAGGGTTCTCCTATCCAAGCATATGCTGGTCGTTCATCGTAATGCTTTGAAATAGCGGCTATTAAATCCGGCGCTCCTATACAACCAATCTCCTCATCATAAGATAATGCAAAATAAATTGGCTTTTTTAAATTCGTCTTGATCATTGTTGGGGCTACAGACAAAAAACAGGCTAAAAAAGCCTTCATATCGCACGAACCTCGTCCATAAAGCTTATCTCCAATTGGAGTTAAAATAAAGGGATCCGTGTTCCAATTTTGTCCTGCTACAGGAACCACATCTGTATGTCCTGAAAGTATGATTCCACCATCCACCGCAGGTCCTATTCGACAATGCAATGAAGACTTAGTCTTCTCGGCATTATATACTCTATGAGTAGTAATGCCGAGATTAGCTAAATATTCTTCCAACCATTCAATGATAGCAAGATTCGGTTCTCCACCAAGTATTGGAAAAGACACCAATTTCGCAAGTATTTGTTCTACGTTCATATGATATTAAAAAGGGCCCCAATTGATATATACTCCAATCAGTAAAAAAATCCAACTAATCAAAAATATGACCAAAGTTACTGGAAAAATGAATTTTATCCACTTGTCAAATGAAACCCGACAAAGTGAAAGCATAGCAATCAATCCTCCCATTGTCGGATTAATCAAATTGCTCACGCCATCCCCTATTTGAAACGCCCAAATAGTCGTTTGACGGGTTAATCCTAGTAATTCACCCGTAGGAATCATAATAGGTAGCGTTGCCAAGGCTTGACCACTTCCTGATGGAATGACAAAATTAATAATAGTTTGTGCAATTGACATCCCAAAAGCAGCTCCGTATTGTGATAATCCCATAAGCGATTCAGATAGTTCATAGGCAATCGTATCTCCAATGTGTGCTTCTTCAAGGATTACTTTTATCGTCGCGGCAAATCCAACCATAAAGGCACCAGGTGCCACCGTGCTTATTGATTTCAAGATGGTTTCACCAATGACTTTTCCGTTCATCCCTGCCGCCAATCCCGCCACAATTGAAATCATTAAAAAAACAGAGGAAATTTGATTCAGATACCAGTGAAATTGAAATACGCCAAATAACATGCTACCCAATCCAATAAGAAATATCATTAAAATCATTTGATCCCGAAAATTCATTGAATAATTGGAGAGTTCTTTGGTCAAGCCAAAACCACTTTGGTCAAGATCCCGAGTTTTACTTTTTGATGGGTCGTTTATAATGCTTCGGAAGTATCTCAAATTGAAATAAGCTAACACTGATAGTGCCGAAAAACACAACAAACTACGAAGTAGCGCACCCGAGTACATCGGTAGCTGGGCTATCTTATGACCGGTACCCACTGTATAGGGATTGATAGGTGAAAGTCCGAATCCAACGGTCACACCCCCAACCGCAATTGCCGCAGCCAACATCAAATCACCGCCTAAAGCCAAACTTAGCGTGGCCGCAATTGGGATCATTGCAATATTGTTTTCGTACCCCACGACTACCCCTAGCATTCCAAATAAATAAGTCATCGCGACTACGATAAAAAATCTCTTTTCAAAACCCAACTTGTTAATAAGAGTGCCTATACTATTCTCAATCATTTTGGATTTTTCCAAAACACCAAACATGATTCCGATAGCCAACACAACCCATATAACTTCAATAGCCACTTTGAATCCCTTTGGCATGGCAATAAACATTTCCATTAAACCCAAAGGAGATGACGGAATGACATGATAAGTCCCAGCTATCACGCGTAATCTACCATCAATCAATTCTCTATCAAAAGTTCCAGCAGGTATTATATGCGTACATAACGTTGCTAAAATGATGATAAAAAAAAGCAATACTATGGAATGAGGAAACTCTTTGAAAAGATTTGTTTTAAACTTCAAAATATAAAAAATTCAATAATCGGATAAATCACTTAGTAGTGGCGAAAGATAATTGAGATAAGGTTCCGCTGCAAGTATTCCTCTATTTTCTAGAATGTCAATATAATATCCCAGTAATTCAATGTAAGCTTGGTCCTTCCGTTCATTTACAGAGCTCAAGTAAGTCCCTAATGATATAAAAGCATCAACATCAACTACACCTGTTCTAGCAATCACTAATAATTCCTCATATTTATTGTTCAACATGTTATAGGTAATGAGCACCGCATTGAAACGATTAAATACTTGCATATCAACATCTCTGTTGCTTGTTGATAAATATCTAAGCTGATATTCATTTTCGATCAAATCAAGCTCATCGCGCTGTAACTTAGGTCGATCCTTATTGAAAATTGGAATTGATATACCGACTTGATAAGCCAAATGATTCTTTAATCCCCAGTCTCCGTCTGTGTCGTAACCAGCCTGTAAAAACCCTAGATTACTTCGGCTTTCAGCATAATCAATTGATAGTTTGAGTCTATCCAAATCAAGCGCTTGTGACGCCAACGCCAATTGATTGAGTTTTGAAGATGAAATGGCATCGTCTAGCACAGTGCGCATTTGACCAACCTGAATCATCGAGAAACGATCCCAATTAATACCTAAAGTAGTTGAGTCTATACCGGCTAAATCAGCTTTAGATTGCTCTTTTTCAAGCTGTAACTCTGCGTGTTTTAGCTCAGCATCCAAAAGAGAATGATCAATTTTTATCCAATCGTCCAGATCAACTATGGCCTTTTTTGAGAGCTGAAATGATTTTATACGTTCCGCTTCATTTCTAAGATTAGCTTCTTTAAGCAAGAGCGAATAATCATAAATCAATAACTTGTATTTTTCGGCTAAAATTTGGTTAATCAAATAATTATATCGGTTTGCCAAAAATATTTTATTGGCCTTATCAAAATTATTATTTGCTTGCATCTCCTTGGGATTTAATAATCCCAACCGCAATCCATATCGTTCCGGAATATCATTAAGATCGTTACCTCTTACACGCAAATCTAGCTCTCTAAATAGCGGGGACTTAAAAGAATGAGTATCATAATATTCAAGCTGCGCCTTCACTCCATCCAATCTTTCATCCTGAAGCGAATTCAATAAAACCTGGTCTACGGTTGATTGACTATACGCGAAAAAAGCGAACAGACTTGAGAAAGTCAGGGAAATCAGTTTATTCGGTGTCATTATTCAAATAAACATATACTTTCTCTCCATTAAGAAAATTGTTGTCTTCTGATATTTTGATAAATATTTCTTGGCCAAATGAGTTTATCCCATTGATCACATTTAATTTCTCAGGAAAAGAGGTAACACGAGAGCCTATTTCAATAATTTCACCTGGGATTTTATACATTCGATTGGTAGATTCCACCAATACCTTATCTCTTAGTTCCAAACCGACCACACTTCTCTCATTTACAAATGCCTTGATAATGGATGGATTTAGACCGTAAATAGATAATATTGATTGATACGGAGGAACCAACTCATTCAGTTGCACGCTGACATTACCAATGTTTCCAGAATGCTCTGCATATTGAACAAGAGCCAATGATTCATTTTCTAATATGCCAATTTCATTTTCTAGAATCCTGATTTGGGTTTTAATAGAACTTGTATCATTTTGCAAGGAAGATCGCAATTGTTTTAACTTGATATTTTT